>DASPOR010000210.1 GCA_035625915.1 Alphaproteobacteria bacterium
GCCCGGCGTGATGCTCGCATCTGCCGCCCGCACCTACGTCAATCGCTACGCGGTGAGACCGGGACGCCGCGCTGTCGTCTTCACCACCAACGATAGCGCCTATGCAGCTGCGATCGACCTCAAGGCGGTGGATATGGAAATCGCGGCAATCGTCGATGCAAGGCGCGAGCCGGCAGGCTCCTTGGTGACGCAAGCGCGCGAGGCAGGCATCGAGATCATCACGGGTCAAGCGGTTGCGAGTGCGATTGGCTGGCGCTCGGTCAAGGCGGTCGAGGTCGCCGCCCTCGATGAAGCCGGCCACAAACTCACAAGCGAGCCGCGCCGGATCTCGTGCGATCTCATTTGCGTATCGGGTGGATGGAATCCGACCGTGCATCTCTTCTCGCAGTCGCGTGGCAAGCTCCGCTTCGACGACGCGCGTGGCTGTTTCGCGCCTGGCGAGTCGTTCCAGGCCGAGCAATCGGCCGGTGCCGCAAATGGCGCCTTCGAGCTTGCCGAATGTCTAAGCGAGGGCGCTGCCGCAGGAGCCGCAGCGGCCCGGGCGAGCGGGCTTTCCGCCGCCGATGTCGTAAAAGCGCCGCCAGGGCCGCCTGCACAAGACGGGCCGCCGCGGTTGCTCTGGCTGGTACCGCCGCTTGGTGAAAAGCGCAAGATCGGCAAGCATTTCGTCGACTACCAGAACGACGTGACCGCGGCCGATGTATCGCTCGCGGCACGCGAGGGCTACCTCTCGGTCGAGCATCTAAAGCGCTACACGACACTCGGCATGGGTACCGACCAAGGCAAGACCTCGAACGTCAATGCCTTGGCGCTTCTTGCGCACGATACCGACAGCGATATCCCCTCGCTCGGCGTCACCACCTTTCGCCCGCCATACTCGCCGACAACGATCGGAGCACTCGCGGGGCGCGAGATTGCCGACTTCGGCGATCCGATCCGGCGCACGCCGATGCACCATTGGCACGAGCTTGCGGGCGCTCCCTTCGAGAATGTCGGCCAATGGAAACGACCCTGGTATTACTCCTATGCTGGGGAGGGCATGCACCACGCCGTCACCCGTGAATGTCTCGCCGTTCGACGGAGCGTCGGCATCGTCGATGCATCGACGCTCGGCAAAATCGACATCCATGGGCCAGACGCGGTCGAACTTCTCAACATGGTCTACACGAACGCATGGCACGATCTCGAGATCGGCCATTCACGGTACGGGCTGATGTGCGATGAGCAGGGGTTCGTGATCGATGACGGTGTGACCACGCGGCTCGGCCCCAATCACTATCTGATGACCACGACGACGGGAAACGCGGCGCGCGTTTTGGCGTGGCTCGAGGAGTGGTTGCAGTGCGAGTTCCTGAAATGGCGCGTCTACTGCACGTCCGTGACCGAGCAATGGGCAACGATAGCACTCGCCGGACCGAACGCGCGGCGCCTCTTGACCGAGCTTACGGCCGACATCGATCTCTCGCCAAACGCGTTTCCGCATATGACCGTGCGGAGCGGCCACGTCGCCGGGATTCCGGCGCGCGTTTTCCGGGTGAGTTTCACGGGCGAACTCTCCTACGAAATCAATGTGCCGGCGAGTTACGGCATGACGCTTTGGACGGCCTGCATGACCGCCGGTGCGCGCTACGGCATTACGCCGTTCGGCACCGAGTCGATGCATGTCCTGCGCGCCGAGAAAGGTTACATCATCGTCGGGCAGGACACCGACGGAACCGTAACCCCCCTCGATCTCGGTATGGGCTGGATCGTGTCCAAGAAGAAGCGGGACTTTCTCGGCAAGCGCGGCATGGCGCGTCCCGACCTTGCTCGCGCTGGACGCAAGCAGCTCGTCGGTCTTCGCGCGCACGATCCGAGCTTTGTGTTGCCGGAAGGGACCCACGCCGTGTCGGAGGTAAGGCGCAAGCCGCCCATGCCGATGATCGGCCACGTCACCTCGAGCTATATGAGCCCGATTTTGGAACGCTCCATTGCCTTGGCGTTGATCGTCGACGGGCGCAAGCGGAAGGGCGAATCGATCAGTCTCTCCTTGCTCGACGGCGCCGTCGTCCAGGCCGAGATCGTGGATCCGCGATTCTACGACCCCGATGGAGCGAAGCTCCATGGCTGAACAATATCGACGCCAAAGTGCCCTGGCCCACCTGAAGCTCGCCGCGCGCACGATGCTGCGCGAAGAGGCGGCGGTTTTGCTTTGCGACCGCGGGTTCGTCGGACAACTGAGCTTGCGCGGCAGTGGCGATAGCTCCTTCATGGCCGCCGTGGAAGCGGCAATCGGATTGGCTCCCCCTGCGACACCCAACCTGGTCGTGGAAAGTCGCGAGGCGCGGATTCTGTGGCTTGGGCCCGACGAGTGGCTCGTCGTGGTGGATGGCGAGAAATCGGAGGGATTTTGGCGATTGCTCGTCGAAAAGCTCGCGGATCAGCATGCGGCCGTCGCCGACGTGAGCGAGGCGCGCGCCGTGATCGGCCTGTCCGGTCCGAAGGCGCGAGAGACATTGGCCCACGGCTGTTCGCTCGACCTCCACCCGCGTGTCTTCGGGACTGGCCAATGCGCCCAAACGCTCCTTGCGCGCGTTCCCGTGATCATCCACCAACGCAGCAACGAGCCGAGCTTTGACCTCTACGTTCAGCGCAGCCTCGCCGAATATCTCTGGAATTGGCTTGAGGACGCAGCACGGCCTTATGGCGTGGCCGTGGTCGAAGGATAGCGCGGCCCAACCTTAGTCTTTTTCGGTTTTCACGGGGCCGCGCCGGCCCATTCGGTGCCGATCAAGGACGCTAAGAGCGCTCATATCGCGTGATTCGAGCCGCTGAGCCGAAATTAACCAATCCACGCACTTGTCGGTTTGTTAACGAGTCTGCGGTTCACTCGACGGGATTGCATCCCTCTGTCGAGCGGGTTTCATGCCGAGCGAAAGCGCCATAAGAACCGATGAACGCCCAAGGCCATCGAAAGATATCGATCCGGCGTGGCTGATCGATACAGCCATGCGCGGAACGCTCGGCGTCGGCTTTGCTTTGATCGCCGGTTTCTACGCGAGCAGCGCCATCGGCGTTGCGGGCCGGATCGAGCGGGCAGCACCCAGCCTTTCACTCGTGGCCGAGGTGCTTTCGATCGCGGTGATCGCCGCCTTTACCTTGCTCATGGCTTGGCTTTTCGTCATTCGTCTTCGCCCATTGCGCAAGTCGCATGGCGTCTGGCCACGCGTCTCGGCACTCGTTGGCGGGTTCTTGAATTTCTCGCTCTTGCTGTTGCCGCGGATCGCCGACCTGCCGATCGCTGCCAAGCTTTTTTCGAGCGCTCTCGTCATTTCGGGTAACGCGCTCGCAGTTGCAATCTTGTTTCAGCTTGGCCGTTCCTTCAGCATCATGCCGGAAGCGCGCCGCCTCGTGACCAGTGGCGCATACGGGATCGTGCGACATCCCCTCTATCTCGCGGAATTCGTTGCGACGGTTGGCGTCGGCATTCAATTCATGTCGGCTTGGGCGGTCGCGATCGTCGTAACTCAATTCGCATTCCAGATCGCGCGGATGCGCAATGAAGAACGGGTCCTGACTTCCTCCTTCCCCGAGTATGACGACTACCGTCGCCGGACCGCACGCCTTATTCCTGGAATTTACTGAACCTTCCAAAGTCTGCCAAACGGTGCGGCGATCGCGCGCTGGCGCACCGGCACCGTCGTCTGGCATAAATGTCTCCAAATTCGACCGGATCGGCGAGGGGACCGGATGCTCGCATTGCTCATGTCGGTTGCGGCGTTGCTGCTGGGTGCCGGCCTGCTCAACGCCGGAAACGGCGTTTTCACGACGTTCCTTTCCGTGCGCATGAGCCTGGAGGGCTTTCCCACCGAGGTCACCGGCTTGGTCATGACCGCTTATTACGTCGGCCTCGCCGTCGGAACGCGGCTCTCCGACCGTATAATCAACCGTGTCGGTCACATTCGCGCCTTCGCGGCGTTCGTCGCACTGGCGTCGGCGACCGTTCTGATCGCCGCCTTCTTCGTATCTCCTTACGTTTGGGGTGCGATGCGCGGCGTGCTCGGGTTCTGCTTTGCCGGACTCTTCATGATCGTCGAGAGCTGGCTCAATACGCGCGCGACCACGGCGACGCGAGGCAGGCTTTTCTCGAGTTACATGATGCTGAGCTATCTGTCGCTCGGCGGCGGACAACTCCTCCTCAACGTACGCGACCCGCGCGGCAACGATTTCTTCCTGATCGGCGTGCTCTTTTATTGCCTTGCGGCTTTGCCGGTGTCGCTCACGTCGTCGATGTCGCCCTCGCCGGTGCGAACGTCGCGGCTGGGCCTTCGCACCCTTTATCGGATTTCCCCACTCGGCATACTCGCATGCATCGGTTCGGGACTCGCCAATTCGGCGCTTTACGGCATGGGTCCGGTTTTCGCCCATGGTAGCGGCTTCTCGCTCGCCGAGACGTCCTATTTCATGGGCGCCGCGGTGCTGAGCGGGCTCCTTCTTCAATATCCAGTCGGCCGATTGTCGGATCGATACGACAGGCGTGCGGTGATCATCGCGGTCGTGCTTCTAAGCGCGGCGGCAAGCGTGGGACTCGTTCTGCTGACCGGGCAAGACAAGCTTGCCCTCGTCGCGCTTGTGTGTGTGTACGGTGGATTCTCGTTCACGCTCTATCCGCTCGGCGTCTCCCATGCGAACGATTTTCTCGACGCGAAGGACGCGGTCAAGGCGGCCGGCGGTTTGATCCTGGCTTGGGGCATGGGGGCGAGCGTTGGACCGCTGGCGGCATCGGCGATCATGGGGGTCCTCGGTCCGAGGGGCTTGTTCGTTTTCGTTGCGGCAGTGGACATCGTGTTGGCGATTTTCGCACTCTGGCGCATGACGCGCCGGCCGACTGTCCCCGCACAGGCGAAGGGCGCATTCACACCGCGAGGCGGCATGACGCCGGTCGGCGCCGAGGCGGCCAAGGCTCACCATGCGGAGGAACCGGAACCGGTTGCTTGACCACCGACGGATTGCCGCCCGAACCCAGTTGTCAATGCCGTGCTGCAGCCACCGCGCGCCGCCAGCCGCCGATCAGGCGCTCGCGCAAGGAAGCGGGCATGCGCGGCTCGAATAACCGATCCTGCCGCCAGTGCTTGGCAAGGTCGGTCGAGCGGTAGAACCCGCAGTACATCCCGGCAAGATAAGCCGCACCGAGGGATGTCGTCTCACCGACCACCGGGCGCGCCACGGGAAGATCGAGCACGTCGGAGAGGAATTGCAGCATCCAGTCGTTCCTGACCATGCCGCCATCGACCCGGAGGGCGACCGGACGGGCGGCACCGTCCGCCGCCATCGCGGTCATGAGGTCATGGGTCTGGTAGGCTACCGCTTCGAGGGCGGCGCGCACGAGTTCGGCAGTACCGCTGTCGCGGCTAAGCCCCACGATGGCAGCTCGCGCATCCGGGTCCCAATAGGGCGCCCCCAAGCCGGTGAAGGCTGGAACGAGATAGACGTCGCGATTGTCCGGAAGGCTTTCGGCGAACGCCTGGCTCTCGCTCGCAGTCCCGATCAGGCCGAGCTTGTCGCGGAGCCACTGGATCGCAGCCCCCGCGACGAAGATGCTGCCCTCGATCGCGTATTGGGTCTCCGCCTTCGGAAGCCGATAGCAGACGGTGGTGAGCAGCTTGTTCCGCGAGCGCACCGCGGCAGCACCCGTATTGAGTAGGATAAAAGCACCGGTGCCGTATGTCGCCTTCACCATGCCTGGTGCGAGGCAAGCCTGTCCGACGGTGGCCGCTTGCTGGTCTCCGGCCATCCCGGTAATGGGAATCGAGCTACCCAATAGATCGGGGACGGTTTCGCCGAATGCCGTGACGTTGGCGTGGACCGTCGGCATCATCGCACGCGGAATGCGCAGCAGGGCGAGCATTTCGTCGTCCCATTCCAGGCGGTGAATATCGAAAAGGAGCGTGCGCGACGCATTGGTCACGTCCGTCGCGTGCACCTGGCCGCCGGTCAGACGCCACAAAAGGAAGCTATCGACGGTGCCGAACGCAAGTTGGCCCCGTTCGCTCATCTCGCGCGCACCCGGCACGTTATCGAGAAGCCAGGCGATCTTCGTCCCCGAAAAATAGGGATCGAGGAGGAGGCCGGTCTTTGCCTGAACGGTTTCACCCAATCCGTCCTCGGCAAGGCGGCGACACTGCTCGGTCGTGCGACGATCCTGCCAGACGATGGCGTTGTGGATCGGACGGCCCGTCCTTCGCTCCCAAACGACTGTGGTCTCGCGCTGATTGGTAATGCCGATTGCGGCGATTGCCTGCGATTGGATTCCGCTCACCTCGATTGCACGCTTGGACACTTCGAGAACGGAGCGCCAAATCTCCTCCGGATCGTGCTCGACCCATGCTGGCCGGGGATAGAGTTGCCCGATTTCCCTTTGCGAAATGCCGCGAGGATGCCCTTCGTGATCGAAAAGCATCGCGCGCGTGCTCGTCGTTCCCTGATCGATCGCGAGAATGTAGCGGCCCTCGGTCATGAATCTCCTCGCCGGTCGTCGCCATGAGACTTTGCGGCCGGGACGACCGGGCCGCACGTCATCAATTATGTGCCGGTCATTTCAACGGGGCGCAAGACGAGAACTGCAAATCCGGCCCTGAAATGCGGCCGAGGAGCAGTGTCTCGGGCGCTACTCGGGTGGCGACAGCGAAGATCAACGGCAGATCGTGTCCGTGTTGGATGACCTGCTGGGCACCGACTTCGACATCGACCGTTGGGAGCGGCGCTTGCGGAAGACGACCGGGAACATCGTTCGGGAGCACCGTGCGGCGATCAAACGCGTGACAAACCTGCTCGTCAGGCAGGGAACGCTGACCGCCGATGATGTGGAACGCGAGATCGACGCGGTTAGGAACGTCACGCCTACGGTGCTTCCGTAGTGTCACTCTGAATATGCGACTATCTTAACCGGCAAATTCCAAACTAGGGCGTGGACTCATTAGCGCGTAGCCATATTCGGATTGATGCGAGCTTGATGAACGCCAGATAGTTGGCTGCGAGTTTGTCGTACCGGGTCGCGACACGCCGACATTGCTTGATCTTGTTGAAGGACCGTTCGATCAAGTTCCGCGCACGATACAGATTCGGGCTGAAGCAGATCGGGTCTTTGCGATTTCGTTTCGGAGGAATATTCGCCCATGCTCCTTGCCGGCGGGCAAACTCCCTGATCCAGTCCGCGTCGTATCCACGATCCGCGAGCAACATCGTTTGTGGAAGCAGGGCGCTGAGGAGAACCGAACACAGCCGATTGTCATGCGCTTCGCCCGGCGTGAGAGCGAGATGGACCGGCAGGCCATTGGTGTCCACCACCGCGTGAATCTTGCTCGTCAGACCCCCTCGCGAGCGACCCATATCTTGATGATTGTTGTCCGCAATACAAGCTCCGTGCTGGTGCACGCGCACTGCGGAGGTGTCGGTCATCTGCACCGCCGCGTCATGACCGGCGGCCAACGCATCCATGATCTGGTCCCACACGCCAGCCCGTCGCCAACGAACGAAGCGATTGTAACAAGTGGTGCGGGGACCATAGGTCTCAGGCAGGTCGCACCACGGCGCACCTGAACGGAGGACCCAAAAGATGCCGTTGAGCACGCGACGGTCTTACACGCCGAACGCCACGTGGCTTGTTCGGCAGCATCGGTTTGATGGCGGTCCATTCATAATCGCTGAGTTCGTAGCGCATGATTCGAAGCTCCAGTTTCGGAGCTTGAATCATGTTCGCGGCGATACCATCAAGCCGCATTGGCCCTTCGGGGTGCCGCTAATGCTCTGAATACACATTTGCTTTCGGCGGCATAGCGGACATGGCCGGACTTGCAACTGGTTCGACCCGGTCGCGAATGACCCATCTCGGAAGTGAGGGGCGCATCGCAGTCGTAATGCCGGCGACGCAGCGGATCACGCCGCGGGCAGCCGCTTGGCATGTTTGGTGCCGGGGTCACTACTATGCTGCGAATTTTTCGCATAAACTCGCGGTCGACTTGGTCCAGTGGCGTGGTTGGCTCGCGATAAACCCGCGAGAAGAGGCCGCGATGCAGCAGATTGCGGACTGGCTGGAAAAGCTCGGTCTCGGGCAATACGCTCAGCGTTTTGCCGAGAATGAGATTGATATTTCCGTGCTCCCCCATCTTAGCGATCAGGACCTCAAGGACATCGGCGTTCCGCTGGGGCATCGGAGGAAATTACTCGCGGCCATTACTGAGTTTGATGGCGCTGCCCGTGCAACTCCTGAACCTGCTTTGCAAACGGAAGCGAAGACCCAAGACACCGCCGAGCGCCGCCAAGTCACGGTAATGTTCTCAGACCTGGCCGGTTCGACTGCGCTCTCAGCCCGCATGGACCCAGAGGACTTGCGCGAGGTAATTTCGGTCTATCAGAAAAGCGTTGCCGAGACGGTGCGCCGCTTCGACGGGTTCGTGGCGAAATACATGGGCGACGGCGTGCTGATCTACTTCGGCTATCCCCAAGCACATGAGGATGACGCGGAGCGGGCGGTGCGAGCCGGACTAGAGGTGGTCACGGCGGTTGCGGGGCTAAAGGCACCAGTTTCGTTGCAAACACGGATCGGCATTGAGACCGGATTAGTAGTTGTCGGCGACCTGATCGGTTCGGGCGAGGCGCAGGAACGCGGCATCGTCGGCGAGACACCGAATCTGGCGGCACGCCTCCAAGGGATCGCCGAGCCGAACACGGTGGTCATCGGCGAAGGAACCCGGAGACTTCTTGGCAATCTGTTTGAGTTCGAGGACCTCGGGGCGAAAAACCTCAAGGGTATCGCCGGGCCAGTGCGAGCCTGGGCGGCGCTGCGGGCTAGTTCGGCGGAAGGCCGCTTCGAGGCGCTTCACGCCAGCGGCCTGACCGCGCTGGTCGGACGGGAAGAAGAAACCGAACTGCTGCTGCGGCGCTGGGCGAGAGCTAAGAGCGGCGAAGGCCAGGTGGCGCTCCTTTCCGGCGAGGCCGGTATCGGCAAATCGCGGCTCGCCGCCGCGATACTGGAAAACCTCGCCGGTGAGCCGCACACGCGGCTGCGTTATTTCTGCTCGCCGCAGCACACCGACAGCGCGTTTTATCCGATCATCGGCCAGATGGAACGCGCCGCTGGACTGACGTACGACGACACGCCGCCAGCGAAGCTCGACAAGCTCGATCTTCTGCTGGCGCCGACTTCGACCCCCAAACAGGAAGCCGCACTCTTTGCCGAGATGCTGTCGCTGCCGAACGACGGCCGCTATCCCGCGCTCGATCTGCCGCCGCCGCAGCGCCGGCAAAGAACACTGGAAGCGCTGATTGCGCAGATCGAGGCGCTGACACGCTCCGCTCCGGTGCTGATGATCTTCGAGGATGCGCATTGGACCGACCCAACCAGCTTGGAAGCGTTCGGTCGAGCAGTGGACCGGATTCGGACCCTTCGCGTGTTGTTGATCGTGACGTACCGGCCGGAATTCGAACCGCCTTGGATTGGACGACCGCACGTGACCGCGCTGACCATCAATCGGTGGGCGGAGCGCGACATCGACGCCATGATCGACGGCGTGGTCGGCAACAAACATCTGCCGAGGAGCGTCCGGCAAGACATCATCGAGCGCAGCGACGGCATTCCACTGTTCGTGGAAGAGATGACCAAGGCGGTATTGGAAGCAGCCAACGAGGGAACGGCGGAACGCGTGGTTGCAGTTATCCCATCGCCGTCGGTTGCGGTTCCTGCGAGCCTCCACGCCTCGCTGATGGCACGCCTCGACCGGCTTGGCCCGGCCAAGGAGTTGGCGCAGATCGGGGCTGCAATCGGCCGGGAGTTCTCTCACGGCCTAATGGCCGCGGTGGCAGGCAAACCGGAGGCGGAAGTCCAGCCGGCGCTCGACCGCCTTGTTGCCGCCGGCCTGTTGTTCCGACAGGGATCGCCGCCACATGCGACCTACCTGTTCAAACATGCGCTGGTGCAGGACGCTGCCTATGGCACGTTGCTGCGCGGCCCGCGTCAGGAACTGCACGCGCGGATCGCAGCTGCCATCGAAACAGGGATGCCGGAGCGCGTTGAGCGCGAGCCGGATTTGCTAGCCTATCACTATGCGGAGGCCGGGCAGCCGGATACGGCGGCCGGCTATTGGCTTGCCGCCGGTCGGCTCGCAGCCCGGCGTTCGGCGAACAGCGAAGCGGTTGCCCATCTGAGGCGCGGAATCGCCGCGGTGCGCGGGCTGCCGGAGACCTTGGAGCGTAACCGCCTGGAACTGGCATTGCAGCTGGCGCTTGGCCCGGCGCTGGTGTCAAGCCGTGGGTTCGGTGACGCCGAGGCGTCGACCGGCTATCAGCGCGCCGCCGAACTGGCTCGGCGGCTCGGCGACGATCGCGACCGATTTGCCGCAACCTGGGGGTTGTGGATCACGATCCGGGCGAAGAGCGCTAGCGACCACATGCGCCTACGGCTCCAGTATTTGGGCGAAATGGTCGAGGCCGCCGAGCGGACTGGCGATGCCGAACTGCTGCTGCAAGCCCATCATTCCTCTTGGTCGACACGCATCTGGAATGGAGAATTCGCCAGCGCCAGCGAGCACGTGCGCTCCGGGCTTGCGCTCTACGACTCGGAAAGGCATCACCACCATGCGCTGATGTACGGCGGTCACGATCCAGGGGTCTGCGGCAACGGACAGGGTGCAGTCGCTCTGTGGGCGCTGGGCTGGCCCGATCGGGCCGTGCAGAGCGCCCGCGAAAGCATCGTGTTGGGTGAGACCTTGGATCATATGCCGAGCCTCCTTCACTCGCTGCGGTTCGCTACCAGCGTTTATTTTCTGCGGCGGCAAGCGGCTGACGTACTGGCGTGCAGTGCGCGACTGCTGGCGCTAGGTAGCGAGCATGGCCTGAAAATGTACGAGGCGATCGGCGGCGTCTTTCATGGGTGGGCGCTCATTCAACAGCTTGACGCGCAAGCCGGCCTGGCCGAATTGCGCGCGGCTGTCGCCACCTATGCCACCACTGCGCATATGAACTTGGACCTTTACCGCGCCATCTTGGCCGAAGCCGAACTGCGAGCCGGCAATTTTGAGGAGGGCACGGCGATCCTGATCCAAGGTGAACTAAGTACTGACGAATGGTGGCGGGCGGGGTATCTCCGCTTGCGCGGCGACTTGCTGCTACGCGGCTCTAACGACGACCGAGGTGCAGCTGAGCGACGATATCGCCAAGCAATCAGCGTTGCGGCGGGGCAGCAGGCCAAGTCGCTTGAACTGCGCGCCGCGACAAGCCTAGCGATGCTGTTGGGCGAACAGGGGAAGCGCAGCGAGGGTTATGCCGCGCTGGCTCCGGTCTATGGCTGGTTCACTGAAGGCTTCGGCACGCTGGATCTGAAAGAGGCTAAGGCGTTGCTCGGTGAGCTGCACCCTTGAGGGCTTGATCTTGGCGAAACTCAGTGAATTTCCAGTCTAGGGCGTTCCTGACACCTTGAGTATTTCGATCAGCTTGCGGTCACGCCAGCGTTGCAGATCGCCGATGCTGCGCGAACCGGCCTCCGCCGCAACGCCATCGATGATCAATTGGCGCACGGGCTCGGTAAGTCGCGTCGCACCGAGATCGTCCATCCAGTTCTGCATCGGGCCGGCGAGATGCGTCATGAAATGCGTCATGCCGCCTTCGCCCCCGGCGAGGTGAAATGTCAGGTGGGGCCCCATCAGTGCCCAGCGTAGGCCGGGGCCGAAGGCGATTGCGGCATCGACATCGGCGACCGAGGCCACGCCTTCCGCCACCAGGTGAATTGCTTCGCGCCACAGCGCCGCCTGCAACCGGTTGGCCACATGGCCACGCACTTCCTTCCTGATTTGGACAGGGCGCTTGCCGAGCTCGTGGTAGAAATCCATTGCCGCAGCGAGCGCTCGCGCCGATGTTTTTGCGCCGCCGACCACCTCGACCAGCGGGATGAGATGGGGCGGATTGAAGGGATGGCCGATCACGCAGCGTTGTGGGTGCTTGCATTTGGCGCTCACGCGGCTGATCAGCAGGCCCGACGAGCTTGACGCAATCACCGTGTCATCCGGCAGGGCGGCATCAATCTCGGCGAACAACTCGATTTTCAAATCCTCGCGCTCCGGCCCGTTTTCCTGAACGAACTCTGCACCGTTGACGGCCGCGGCCACGCCGCGGTGGAAACTCATACGTTGGGCGCTTGCGCCGGGCACGACCAGCCCGAGCTGTTGCAGTGTCGGCCAGGCATTGTTGACGAAGTGGCGGGCAAAGTCTTCCGCACCGGCCGCCGGATCGGTGGCGGCCACCTCGAAGCCGCGCGCGAGGAAGATGGCTGCCCAGCTGGCGCCGACGGTGCCAGCGCCGATTACCGCTACGCGACGTGTCATGGCAAACTCGCTGTTGGCGTTGTTTAGGAAATCCGGATAGCCAAGCGGGATGTTAGGCATTTTCGGCTGCGATTAGAAGACTCGATTCATCTGATGGAGAGCGCCGCCGGACGCTACACATGTCCGCCAGCGTTTTGTCAAAGATAATCAACGCTGCTATCGCCGTAGTCGGTATCGATATCGGCAAGAATGCTTTCCATGTCGTGGGCCAGGATGAGCGCGGCGGCATCGTGCTGCATCAGAAATGGTCGCGTGGCCAGTTAGCGGCACGCTTTGCCTCCATGCCGCCGTGCCTAGTCGGTGCGCATCACCTCAGTCGCCGGCTTAAAGCGAAGGGACAGAAGAACGACTTCCGCGACGCCGTGGCGGTGCAACGGCCAACGATGAAGTTCGTTGCCACCAAGACCGCCGATCAACTCGACCTGCGGGCTATGCACCGGGGGCAAGAGCGGCTAGTCAGCCAGCCCACCGGCATCATCAATCAGATCCGTGCCTTCCTGCTGGAGCGCGGTGTTGCGGTGCGATAGGGACAACGCTTCTTGCGAGCCGAGCTACCGCGCATGCTTGCGCTAAATTGCTGCGGTACATGAGTCTCTTGTTGGCCCATCGCGAGCCATTGCGCTGCTGCACGAACTTGGTCGCTATAGGAGCAAAGCAGACGTAGCCTGCGTCGCAGCAGGCCGCCGGGTTTATGGGTACACGGCCTAGAGAAAAATAGAGAGGAGGGACTAAGATGAGACACGCGATTGTCGGCGGTTTGGCAGTAATTCTCAGCCTCGCCGTGTCGAACTCTGGAAAGGCGCAGCCCATGACGACATCGACTCCAACGACGAGAATTCTTGCTATCGGAACCATCAATCCAGGTACTGATCAAGCCAAGGTTCTTGCGATACTACCGAACGAAGTGCGGGAGACGGTCAACCTCTATTTGGATGGCAAGATCGAGCAGTGGTATTCGCTCCAGGATCGCCGGGGCGTCGCATTCATCCTGAATGTCACGGACCCCGCAGCAGCACACGAGATGCTTGAAGATCTACCGCTGGGTCGTGCTCATTTGATGAGTTTCGAACTGATCGCTCTCGGCCCGCTCAATCCGCTTCGCCAACTCTCTGGAATGACCCCTAAACATTAGCGAGCGCACCGGCGTTTTCGCGCGCTGCAAAGAAGATCAGCGAAGACATCGTGCTCAATACGCACAACAAAGAGATTTCGTCACCTATCAACCGGGATTCTCCAGATGAACCGCCGCTCAGCGGCTCCTGGGCGACACACCCAGACCTTACCCGTTCCCATCGGGGACTTCGAGATCACGCGTCTGTAGGATTGAGCGCGGCGCGGCGCGGCCCTCTGGACTAATCGGGCATTGCGCCGGTAGATTGCCCATACATACCCTGTAGTTCACACATCGAAGTGTCTCGTCAACGTATTGATTTTATTTTGTTAATTGAGATTCACTGATTAAATGACTATGAACCGGGAGCGCAAAGGAGGAGGCGTTGACATGGCCGGCATCCTGCTCGAAGGGGACAACGTGACGGAGGCGGAGCGTGCAGCCCATGCCCGGGCGATTTCGGCGGAAAAGCGCAAGGCGTCGCTCAAGCGGGCAGCCGAATTGAAGGCGACGGTCGGCGTGCAGAAGCTCGGCAAGGCGCTGCAGGTTCCCGGCCTCGTTCTCAAGGATGACGTCGTCGAACCCGGCCCCTATTCGCGCCAAATTGCTGCGGGAAATCATTTCCGGATCGTCGACCTCGAAGGTCAGCAAGCCGTCGATTTCCTGGTTTATGACGCCGGTAATTTTGAGAACCGCTATAATGCCGCCAACACCGTCAAGCTCAACCACTCGATTTACGTTGGCGCCGGCTTCAAGCTCTATTCCGATCTCGGCGACGTTCTGATGACCGTCGTCGAGGATACGGTCGGCCACCATGACACCCTCGGCGGCTGCTGCAGCACCGAAATCAATCGCCGACGCTACGGCATCCCCGACACGCCGAGCTGTCGAAAAAATTTCATCAAGGCGCTCGCGGAAAACGGCATGAGTCCGCGCGACATTCCGGCCAACATCAACTTCTTCATGAACGTCCCCGTCCGCCCCGACGGCTCAACCGAGATCGTCGAAGGACTGTCGATGCCGGGCGACTATGTCGACCTTCGCGCGGAGAGGGACGTGCTGGTGGTGATTTCGAATTGCCCGCAGCTCTATAATCCGTGCTCGGGTTGGAACCCGACCCCGGTACGGCTAATCGAATGGCGGCCGAGCCACGAGGAGCGCTGAGGGCCAATATGCTCACGACGTCGGCCTCGTCTCGATTGAGCGCTTCCGCACGGCGTCGATAGCCTCGTGCAAGTTTCCGAAAATGCGCTCTTCGCCGATTGCGGGCGTAATCCGGTGCCGGTCCATGTCGGCGCGAAGGTAAGGGCTGACCCGCGCAAAGACCGTATCGACCCCCCCGCGTGCAAGCGCTTCGAGCAGATCGCGCACCGTTTCTGCCGCGGAGAAGTCGATGTCCGTGATGGCGGACGCCTCGACGACAAGCCAGTGAACCGGTGCTGGCGCGTGCTTGACGAGTGCGCGAACTTCGTCGGCGAAGCCATTGACGTTCGCATAGAACAAATCTGCGCCAAAACGATAGACGATCAACCCCGCCTCGGTCTGGATTCCGGGTATTGCGGGTGCCGGCGCCCAAGCACCGCCCGGGCCTGGTGCAAGTACCGACGAATGCGGGCGATAGCTGTGCCGAACGTGCCTGAGGAGCGAAAGTGCAATCGCCAACAGAATACCTTGCTCGACACCTGCCGCGGCGACCGCGGCCGCGGTGGCAAGTGCGAGTTGGAATTCGCCGGGGCTTTCGCGAAGAATGTTGCGAAGTCCCGTCACGTCGATCATGCCGACCGCGATCGTGAGCACGATTCCCGCCAGCACGCAGCGCGGCAAGTATTGAAGAGGTCCGGTGAACGCGAGGAGGACGGCGAGTGCGATGGCCGCGAACACGAGTTGCGCGACCTGGCTCTGAGCGCCTGAGCGTTCCGCCATCGCTGTCTGTGTCGGGCTGCCATTGACGACGAAGGCGCCGCTGATGGCGGCGGCGGCGTTCGCGGCGGCAAGTCCGAGAATGTCCGCATCGGCATCGACCCTCGTGCGCTGACGGGCCGCAAACACGCGCGAGGTCGCCGCACTTTGCGCGATGATCACCACAAAGCACGATGCTGCGATCGGCAAGAGTGCTAGCACCTCGCTCCAGTTGACCGAAGGCAGCGATAGCGACGGCAACCCACCCGGCACGGGGCCGATGACGGCGATACCGTGTTCCGCGAAACCGAAGGCAGCACTCGCCCCAATCGTTGCGATCACCGCGATCAGAGAAACGGGAAAACGGGGCATGACAATACGCCCGAGCAGGATGGCGCCGACGACCGATATCGAGAGCATCAGCGTCGGCGCGTTGGCCGACCGTAGATTTTGCAGAATCTCCCACACTTGAGCGGGCGTGCCGTGGGCGTTAACGGTGACGCCCAGAATGTCGCCGAGCATGGCGATGCCGACTTGGAGCCCGACGCCGGCGAGAAAGCCAACCAGCACCGTTCTTGACAGGAAATCCGCGAGAAAGCCGAGCTTGAATATCCGTGCCAGGAACAGGAGGCAGGCGGTCAAGAGTGCCACGGCGCCGACGAGGGCGACATACTTGGTGCCGGCCGGCTCAGCCATGCGAGACAGCGAGCTTGAAAAGATCGCAGCGGTCGCCGAGTCGGCGGCGACGACAAGCTGGCGCGACGAACCGAAGACAGCAAACGCGACGAGCGGCAGTAGCACGGTGTAGAGGCCAGTGACGACGGGCATCCCGCCGATGCGCGCATACCCCAGCACTTGGGGAATGTCCATCGAAGCGAGCTTCGCTCCCGCCAATGCATCGCGCACGACATCGCCGGCACGGAGGGGACGGAGGCCTGCGAAGACGATCAGCGCCATTGTCGATCGGGCCGAAGCGACCCGGGCTCCGTTAGCGCGGATGTCTCACGTTTTGAAATCAAGATATGACGCAATGTCCCGTTCGATTATCCCGTGTTCGCGGGTTCGTTCATTCGGGCCGGGGGTAACTTTCGAGCCGTCCGGCAGCGGCGACTTCATCCATGACAAACATGCGGGATTAAACCGCCGCATTCAAGCGGCCATTCAAAGACGGATGCGTCGGCCCTCCTCGGCGGACCAATAGCCCGCATAATGAATTTTCATCGTTTCATAGGCCAATGCGAGATCGGCGAGCGGCTGTCGACCGGTCGCGACGCATTCCATGAAATCCTGGATTTCCTGCAGATATCCCCTTGTCCATTCCTCCTCGAGGCAAATGAATTGCCAGCCCGTTTTGCGATCCACTTTTTCGGTGATGTAGACATCGGCCAGTTTTTTCTCGTCCGTCAGATAGGACATCATGTGATTGTTCGGGGTGATGTTCGCGAACAGCGATCCGCCGGTGGTATAGGTTTCGATCACGCCGCGCACCCCGCCCATGATCGTGTCGCCCGCGAAGATCGTGCTCTTGGTTCCGTCCGAGAAGGTGAGGGTGAGCATTCCCCAATCTTCCACGTCGACGGGATTGGCGTTGATGAACGGCCGATCTTCGCGCGGGACCGAGGCCGACACGTTGCCCACGTCCGCACTTACATCCGTCACCGAGATCGACTCGCCTCGCGCCCGAGCCTCGACCTGCTTCAGATAGAGCACGGTCGAAAGCGGATGGCAGCCCATCCGGATCAGCGAACCTCCGCCGGTCATCGACCATTCGGCCGCATGGGCGGCGTGGGAGCCGCTGTGACTCTCCTCCGCCTTCATGAAGAGGATCTTGTCCTTCGTCGCCTTGAGAATCTCGGCCGTCTTCGTTACGGCCGGCGCGTAAATCCAATCCTCGGCGTACATAAAGAGTTTGCCGCTCGATCGGATTGCCGCACAAGTCTCCTCCATCTCTTCCATGATCCGGCCGTACATGGCTGACTTGGGCACGTGTTTGCCGATTGGGGTCTTGTCGCCGCTGCGACCGAAATACCCGGTGAATGGTTTCTCGCAGACGACGTGCTTTCCTGCCCGCATGGCCTCGACGATCATTTCGGCGTGCACGGCCGGCGGGGTGCAGATATCGACGACATCGATCTCCGGGTCGCTGAGCAATGCCCGATAGTCGCGATAGGTCCGAGCGATTCGATGTTTTTTCGCGAAATTCACGACATGATCACCCCGTGATGCGACGGCCACAACCTCGGTCGCGACCGAATAGACCCGCTCATAAGCGTGCATGTGCAATTCCGCGACGAAGCCGCTTCCGATCAGGCCGACCCTCACCTTCGTCATCGCAACGCTCCTTCAACCGATGCCCGGATCGAAGCTGGGCAGGGCCACCAGATTGGCGTGTCGGTCGACGACAGGCAAGACGCCAACTTTACACCGCCGCAAATCGAGACAACGTCGATCGACGACCTCCGGCCTATCGCTTTTCGAGCACCCCCAGAAGCCGAAATGCGGCAATCGGGCCAAGGACCGGCTCGATGACGCGTTCGAACCTCAGAATTGGAGCGGCAAAGCGCACTGGAAGGGCCGACCACGGTCGGAATCCACCGGAGAGCGGGTAGGCGAGGAAGCCGAATCGCACGCAACGGACTGTGCGGAGGGCGGGAACGAGCGCTTCGAGCCGCGGGCGATCGCGTCCGAAGAGCCGGGTCGGGATCGCCTGATTCGAGTCGTAGGGATCGCGATCGGGTGAGAGCCCTCCGGCCGCCAAAGGATCGTCCCCGAGGCGCACGGGCTCGGCATGGAAGAGTCTGTAAAGGAGATAACTGAGCGGCGTGATCGCCGGCTCGCACGCGACAATGCGCCCGCCCGACTCCAGCACGCGCACCGCCTCCTCGAGGAAAAGGCGCGGCCGTTCGAGATGATGCAGGACGTCGAACAGCACGAGATTTCGCAAGCTTCGATCCGCAAAGGGCAGTCGATGGGCGTCGGATACGAGATCGAGCCAGGGTGCGAATTGAATGTCCGCCGATAGGAACGCCGGCAAGTACGCCTTGAGGTTGCCGGTGCCGCCGCCGATTTCAAGCGTGCGGCCCCCGCTAGCACAGGCCGCCGCGATCCGCTGGTAACAATCCTCGTAAACGGCGCGCAGGACGGGCTTCGTCTGCCAAAGGGCGCGGTGGCGCTCGAGGGTCGGCTCCATATGCCGCGGATGCTGGCGGGCGATGGCGCCGCGTCAGGTCGGATTTTCGAGGCTGAACATCTCCGCGTCGTCGTCGTAGGAGAAAAGTTCCGCATATCGGCCCCAGCTTATCACCGCGCGAAGCGTGTGTTGCGCATCCTCCTCGGGAAGATGATCCTCGACCTCCGCCTCGAAGCGCACGCGGGGTGCTCGATGGCCGGGGCGCTCATCCAGCACACGGCGGATGTGTGCCGCGAGCGGTACCGAGCGTGTCAACTGCTCAGCGAATAGTTTCTTGCGCGCTTGCGTGTCGGCTTCGGCGAACACTTTTCCGCGCGGCGTTAGCTGAATATCGCCTTGCGCCAACTCGGCGAAACCGAAAAGCTGAAGCGTTTCGCCAATCGGGAACAGATCGTCGATTTCCATTTGAAGCGGTGCGCCGAGTGCCGGCAAGTCGGCACGTCCATTGAACGGCGGAGCCGCAACGCGCTCCATAAGACCGGCCATGAGGTTGACGGACACGCGCGGCAGTTTGTCGAAGAGGCCGAGTGCCGGCGCCTTGGCGGGCGCCCCCGGTGCCGTTGCCGGACGCGCCGTCATCTTCGCGTAGATGTCGTCGACGAGTTGACGAAAAGCCGGGTCGAGACGATTGCGCGGATGGGCGAACGGCACCTTGATTTCGGCGATGACTCGGCCTGGGTTGGACGAGAAGAGCAGGATGCGGTCGCACATGAAGACCGCTTCCTCGATGTTGTGGGTCACAATGAGCACCGATTTTATCGGCATGCGCTTCTCGGTCCAGAGATCGAGAAAGTCGGTGCGAAGCGTCTCCGCGGTCAACACATCGAGCGCCGAGAACGGCTCGTCCATCAAGAGCGTTTCCGGGTCGACGACGAGCGCGCGGGCGAAACCGACGCGCTGGCGCATGCCGCCCGAAAGTTCGCGCGGGTAGGCGGATTCATAGCCGTCGAGGCCGATCAGATCGATCGCGGCTATTGCGCGTTTGCGCATTTCAGTTTCCGGCAAGCCCTGCGCCTCGAGACCGATCTCGGTGTTCTCCAACACGGTGAGCCACGGGAAAAGTGCAAATGTCTGGAACACCATCGCGATTCCGTAGGCCGGGCCCGTGACGGGTGCACCCCGCCACGAGACCTCGCCCGAACTTGGCCTGATCAGACCGGCGATGATGCGGAGCAGCGTCGATTTTCCAGAGCCGGATCGCCCCAGAAGGCCCACGATCTCGCCTTCGCGCAGGGCGAGGTCGACATCGTCGAGCACGACGAGCTGACCACCCCCGGCCTTGGGGAATGCTTGCTGGACCTTCTGCACGCGGAGAAGCGGCTCGGCGGTAGGCGAAATCGTTTCCATCACAGCCATAATCAACCCCTCTCAGTCGAGACGAAGCCGCCGAGCGGCAAGTGCATAAAGCGGGCGCCAAAGCACGCGATTGAACAGGATGACGAATATAGACATCATCGCGATTCCGAGGACGATACGCGGGAAGTCGCCCTTCTCCGTCATTTCCGCGATGTAGGCACCGAGGCCGTGGGCGTTCAACTTCGTGTCACCCCACGACACGGCCTCGGAAACGATGCTGGCGTTCCACGCCCCTCCCGAAGCGGTGATAGCACCCGTGACGTAATAGGGGAACACGCCGGGCAGCATCACTTTGCGCCACCAGAGCCAGCCGCCGACGTGGAAATTCTGGGCGGCCTCGATGAAATCGGTTGGGAAGGTGCTCGCACCCGCCACGACGTTGAACAAGATGTACCATTGCGTACCGAGGATCATCAGGGGCGTGAGCCATATGTCCGGATTGAGGCTGAAATGGACGATGACCACCACGGCGACGGGAAAGAGCAGGTTGGCAGGAAATGCCGCCAGGAACTGCGCGATGGGCTGGACCTTCTCGGCGAGCTTGGGCCGCAGGCCGATCATGACGCTGAGCGGCACCCAGACGACTGTCGCAACAACAATCAGCACGATCACCCGGATCATCGTGTAGATGCCGAGCTCGATCACGGTCCCGACATCGCTCCACTTGAGCTCCTCGGATACGAAATCGACGATCGCCTGAATGGCATAGAAAGCGCCGACCGCGATAATCACGTACCATGCGATGTCGATCGCGAGTGAAACATGGGGATGAACGCGCACGCTGGGAAGTCGGTAGGACGCCCTGGGTGCGAGGCGAAGGCGCAGAAATTGCGTGAAGAGACGCTCTAACGGGTTCGAAACTTTCTGTAGGAAACGCGTGCGCTGGAGAATGGTGAGGAGCCACGACTCCGGTGCGATTTGGCCCGCCACGTTCTCGAAGCGGAACTTGTCCGCCCACGCGACCATCGGCCGGAACATAAGCTGGTCGTAGAGCCCGATCACGACAATCATGGTGAGGATCGCCCACCCGACCGACGCGAGGCTCTTCTCCTGGATCGCGACCGCCACGTAGGAGCCGATGCCCGGCAAGGTAATCTGTTTGTCCCCGACCGTGATCGCCTCGGACGCCACGACGAAAAACCACCCGCCCGACATGGACATCATCATGTTCCAGATCAATCCGGGAAGTGCGAAGGGGACTTCGAGATACCAATAGCGCTGCCAAGACGATAAATGGAACGACCGGCTCGCCTCTTCGAGATCGTGGGGTACTGTGCGCAGGCTTTGATAGAAGCTGAAGGTCATGTTCCATGCTTGACTCGTGAAAATCGCGAAGATCGCCGCGAGTTCGGGGCCCATCACGCTGTTCGGAAAAAGCGAAATGAAGAACGTGACCGTGAAGGACAAGTAGCCGAGCACCGGTACGGACTGCAGCACGTCGAGAATGGGGATGAGCACGAGTTCGAGGCGGCGGGATTTTGCGGCAGCCGTGGCATAGACCATGGAGAAGAGGAGGGAGGCGGCGAGGGCTGCGAGCATTCGCAACGTCGTCCGCAGCGCATAGCCCGGCAAGTTCCCGGGATCGAGCGTGACCGCCTGTTCCTGGAGAACGCCGATCGGAGCCGCCATCTCGCGCAAGCCGATTGCGGTCGCGACAAAAAGCGCGAAAACGATCGGAATAGCCACGATGTCCCACCGGTTCGGCAGGAAACTGCGTTCTTCGACCGCGCCTGTCAGATAGGGATGTTCACGCATCGCGGGCTCTCAACGTAAATCGGACGATTCGGATAGCCGGATTGTGGAATCTGCACCACCGGCCTTCCAGGGAGGCGTTCGCGCGCGGCGAAGCCTCGGATAGGTCGCTCGATCTACGTTGGGGGCTCCAGTGCGGTACAAAGTCGCCGCTGCATCGTGAATGCAGCGCACTCTCGAACGGTGATATCGCGAACTTGGAGGGTCATGGCTCACCTTTGGTCCCTCTCCTGGCGGGGCGGTCGAATGACCGGCTGGACCCAAGGTTGCCAGTCGCTACGTCCTAACTGCCGCCAGGGAGAAGCTTCTACTTCCCTGCTCTCCTGTAGAACCCATCGCGCGCATGCACCTATTCATTTGATCGACATCCGAGCATCGAAGACGCTGGGGCATCGATGGTGTCGTGTTTACGACAGGAATCGACTCTTGTCGACCGTGGATTTGTGACGGTTGAAACGATCCGTGCATGCGCCCGTGTCTGACGGAACGGGCCGGGGTAACTTGGCGGATCGCCGGATGGATGCGGATACCTTGCACGGGAAGACAACCGCGCCGCTCGTGGCCTCGTTCACCTTTCTAAGTCTTTGATTTAATGGTGGGCGCTGCAAGGATTGAACTTGCGACCCCACCCGTGTGAAGGGTGTGCTCTCCCGCTGAGCTAAGCGCCCGTGCCCTGAAGGCAAGGGGGCCATATAAGGGGGCGTCCCACGCCATGTCAAGGAATGCGCCCCGGCGGCGTGCGCCCGCTTGCATCCAGCGCGGCGTTAACGCCGGTGGAGCCATTCGTCGACTTGCCGCAACCACAAGGCGAGGTCGCCCTAACCCAAATGGCGAAGGGCATCGGGCAAGGCCGCCATGCGGTCGATCAATAGATCGGCGCCGAGGGCCTCGGGCGCGGTGCGAGGGTAGCCATAGGATACAGCGATGACCGGAACGCCCGCACGGCGCGCCGTGGCCACGTCGTTGGCGCTGTCGCCGACCATGACGGACTCGGTTTGTGCTGCCCCCAGGCGGCTCAGTACGGCCAAGAGATGTGCGGGGTGGGGTTTGTGGGCGGGTGCATGCTCGGGTGTTACCACCGCCAGGAAGTATTTTTCGAGGTCGAGCTGCCTCAGCACGTCGACGGTCGACCTCTCTGGCTTGTTCGTGCAAATTCCGAGACGAAGCCCTTGGCGTTGAAGCCGCTCAAGGGTTTCGGGAACGCCTGGGTAGGGCAGGGTGAGCCCTGCCGCGTCCGGGCCCTCGTAATATGAGAGAAAACGCTTATAGGACTGGTGCAAGGCCGCCCCATCCACGGCTTTGCCGGTCGCGGCGAAGCCCCGTTCGACGAGGCGCTCAGCGCCATCGCCGATCATCCGCTTCACCTCATCGAGCGTGACACCACCGCGACCCGCCTCGGCAAGTGTGCGATTGAGGGCACGATGGATATCGGGCGCGCTGTCGATCAGTGTGCCGTCGAGATCGAAGACGACGGCGCGAAACTTATGACCGTCAGGCGGACGAATCGACGGAATCTCTTCGAAGGGCGTGCGAGGATGGCGCATAGGGGCTTACAATCGTTAACACAAGTTGACTTGGTGTCGGGCCAGGGTCTATGGCAGTTTCGCGTGGGGTAGGGGCTCGGGCGTGGCAGCCTTTGTCGTTGTTCGATCTCGTCCCGCGCGCATCCGATCGATCGGGCGTTCGGTCGGCGTCAGGCTTTAGCCCAAATGGAGTGAGATGACCAAGGCAAATATCGCCGCCGTGATCCTTGCCGCAGGCAAGGGGACCCGCATGAAATCTGCTTGTCCGAAGGTGCTGCACCCGATTGCGGGTCAGCCGATGGTGCGTCATCTCCTTTCAACGGTCGAGCGGCTCAACCCTGCGCGGATCGCGGTTGTGATCGGACCGGACATGAACGACGTTGCGGCGGCGGTGGCCCCTCATCCGGCCATCACTCAGCACGAACAGCTCGGCACCGCTCATGCGGCACTCGCCGCAATCGATACGTTGCGCGGATTTGCCGGCGACGTCCTCGTGCTCTATGCCGATAGCCCTCTCATCACACAGGAATCGCTCGAACGGCTCCTTGCAGTACGACGAGCACCACCCTATCCGGCTGTCGTCGTGCTCGGCTTCCGTCCCGCCGATCCCGCCGAATATGGCCGGCTTGTGATCAAGGCCGACGGCGCCCTTGAGCGGATCGTCGAGTTTCGAGATGCCAATGCGGGGGAGCGCGCGATCACGCTGTGCAACTCGGGCGTCATGTCGTTCGACGGCGCGCGGATCGCGAGCCTTCTCGGCCGCATCGGCAATTCGAACGCCAAAAAGGAATATTATCTGACCGACGCCGTGGGCTTGGCGCGGGCCGAGGGCTTGGCCTGCGCCTATGTCGAGGCGCCCACCGAGGAGCTTCTTGGGATCAATTCCCGCGCCGAGCTCGCCGCAGCGGAGGCGACTGTGCAGCGAAAGCTGCGCGCGCACGCCATGGCGAACGGTGCGAGCATGACCGCCCCTGAGACGGTTTGGCTCAGCCACGACACGAGGCTCGGCCAGGATGTCTCGATCGGCCCGAATGTCGTCTTTGGGCCCGGCGTCGTCGTCGCCGACCACGTCGAGATTCGGGCCTTCTGTCACATCGAAGGCGCTCACATCGAATCGGGCGCCGTGATCGGCCCGTTCGCACGGCTTCGCCCCGGTGCCGCGATCGGCGAGAATGCCCATATCGGCAACTTCGTCGAAGTAAAGAACGCGAAGATCGGCGAGGGTGCGAAGGCCAATCATCTGACCTATCTCGGCGACGCACGCGTGGGTGCGGGTGCGAACGTGGGTGCGGGCACGATCACCTGCAACTACGACGGCTTTTCGAAATACGAAACCGATATCGGTGCCGGCGCCTTCATCGGCTCGAATGCGGCACTCGTGGCACCCGTGAAGATCGGCCGCGGCGCCATCGTCGGGGCCGGCAGCGTGATCACGCGAGACGTGGCGCCGGATGCGTTGGCGCTCGAGCGCGCTCGCCAAGGCGAGGTGCCGAACTGGGCGGCGAATTTTCGAGCACAGAAGGAGGCCGAGTCCGCCGGGAAGGAAAGTGCGAAGAAGAAGACCAAACGGGATAGCAGGAGCAGATAGGGAATGTGCGGAATCATCGGTATCGTCGGAAAGGAATCGGCGGCCCCCCGCTTGATGGCGGCGCTCAAGCGTCTCGAATATCGCGGCTATGACTCCGCGGGCATTGCGACGCTGAAAGACGGCGAGATCGAGCGTGTCCGTGCTGAAGGAAAGCTCGGCAATCTCGATGCACGCCTCAGGGAGCGCCCGCTTGTGGGGACCACGGGCATCGGGCACACACGCTGGGCGACGCATGGTGCGCCCATCGAGAACAACGCGCACCCGATTGCGACGAACCGCGTTGCCGTCGTGCATAACGGCATCATCGAGAATTTTCAGGAGCTGCGGGACGAGCTGGCGGCGCGCGGTCGCAAATTCGTAACGGACACCGATACCGAATCGGTCGCCCAGCTTCTGACCGCCTATCTCGATGACGGCCTTTCACCCGCGGACGCGATGGCGAAGGCCATGCCTCGGCTGCATGGCGCGTTCGCGCTCGTGATCATGTTCGCCGGGCGGCGGGATCTTCTGATCGGCGCGCGGCGCGGCGCCCCACTTGCGGTCGGACACGGCGATGGCGAGATGTACCTCGGCTCCGACGCGTCGGCTCTCGCTCCCTTCACGGACCGCATCGGCTATCTCGAGGACGGCGATTGGGTCGAGGTCGGCGACAACCGCGCCGTCATGCACGATGAGTCCGGTCGTGTCGTCGAGCGCGCGGTCAAGCAGACCAGGATGTCCGGTGCGCTGACCGGCAAAGGCAATTTCGGCCACTTTATGCTCAAGGAGATCTACGATCAGCCTTCGGTGATCGGCGACACGCTCCGGACGATGGTCAACCCGACGACACTTTCCGTCGCCTTGCCGACCGTCCCGTTCGACTTCGCGACGGTGAGCAAGCTGACGATCTCGGCATGCGGTACGGCGTTTTATGCGGGTCTCGTCGGCAAATATTGGTTCGAACAGCTCTCGCGCATCCCGGTCGAGGCCGATATTGCGTCCGAGTTCCGCTACCGCGAGGCGCCGATGGCGAAGGAAGGGGCTGCTCTCTTCATTTCTCAGTCGGGCGAGACCGCCGACACGATGGCTGCCCTCAAATATGCGCGCGAGCATAGCCAGAAAATCGTCTCGATCGTCAATGTGCCCGAAAGCTCGATCGCGCGGGCATCGGATTCGGTGCTTCAAACGCTTGCCGGTCCCGAGATCGGCGTGGCCTCGACCAAGGCTTTTACGACGCAGCTCACAGTGCTCGCATGCATGGCGGTCGCGGCGGCGCGCGCGCGTGGCGCCATCGATGCCAAGCGAGAGCGTCAGCTCGTGACAGCACTCATGGAAGTGCCGGCGCGTGCCGCCGAAGTGCTGAACCATGACGAGCGGATACGCGAACTTGCCAAGTCGATTTCTACCGCGCGCGACGTGCTTTATCTCGGCCGCGGCACGGGCTACCCCATCGCACTCGAAGGGGCACTGAAGCTCAAGGAGATTTCCTACATCCATGCCGAAGGTTACGCAGCGGGCGAAATGAAGCATGGGCCGATTGCCCTTATCGACGACGGCGTGCCGATTATCGTGATTGCACCTTCCGACGCGCTCTTCGAAAAGACCGCAAGCAATATGCAAGAGGCGATTGCGCGCGGCGGCAAGGTGATTTTCCTCTCCGACCGCGAGGGCCTCAGGAAGCTCGGTGGCAAGGCTGCGGCGACGATCGAGCTGCCAGATGTCGATCCTTTTGTGGCGCCGATCCTTTATGCCATCCCGGTTCAGCTCCTCGCCTATCATGCCGCCGTCATCAAAGGGACGGACGTGGACCAGCCGCGAAACCTGGCGAAGAGCGTCACGGTCGAGTAGTGAAGGGTGCTCTAACGTGAACCATCCGATCGATCACTTGGTCGTTTGCGTAAGGGACCTTGAGCGCGCCGGCGCCTTCTATGAGCGGCTGGGCTTCACGCTCACGCCGCGCGCGCGACACCCTTTCGGCACGGCGAACCGCCTCGTCCAGTTCAAGGGTCGTAATTTTCTCGAACTCCTCTCGGTCGCCGATCCAAGGCAAATCCCGCAGGCGCGGAAGGGGCAATTCAGTTTCGGTGCTTTCAACGCGGCCTATCTCGAACGCACCGAAGGCATGTCGATGCTCGTCTTCGCGAGTTCAGACGCGCGGCGCGATCATGCCGAGTTCGTGCAGCGCGATCTCGACACGTACGAGCCTTTCGATTTCTCCCGAACCGCGCGCCTACCCGATGGGCAAGAAGTTACGGTCGCGTTCTCGCTCGCGTTCGTGACCCATGCGCAAATGCCGAACGCCGCCTTCTTCGTCTGCCAGCAACATGCACCACAGCATTTCTGGAAGCCGGAATATCAAAGGCACGCAAACGGCGCCGACGCGATCAAGCGGGTCGTCATGGCCGCGGATCGGCCGGCTGAATTGGCGGAATTCTTTTCACGCCTTACGGAACCACCCGCCGTGACCGGCGGGGGCGAGGCGCTTCGCATCGCACTGCCGCGCGGCGAGATCACAGTCCTGACTCCCGCGCACTTTCGTGCCGACTATCCGACGAGTGGGTCCTTCGGGAATGGCGAAGGCCCACGCTTCGCCGCCTTTACCATTGGCATCGAGGACCTATCGGCCGTCGAGGCGCTGCTGCAGGAGAGGGGCATACCGCATCGGCGCAAAGACGGACGGCTGCAGATTTCGGCCGAACACGCCTACGGTGTCGTCATCGAATTCGAAACACGTGCAACGGCGTGAGCGAAAAAACCCCTGCCCGGGCATCCGGACAGGGGATTTCGTCACCAAGGAGCTGAGCCCTGCGGGGATCGATCAAATCCCCGCTTGGCTGATGAACTTGGTATTGAGGTAAGCCTCAATCGCCTCCGATCCGCCCTCCGAGCCGTAGCCCGAGTCCTTGACGCCGCCAAATGGCGTTTCCGGGAGTGCAAGGCCATGATGATTGATCGAGACCATTCCGCTCTCGATCGCACTTCCGATTGCCGCCGCCGTTTTGGCCGACTTGGTATAGGCGTAGGACGCGAGGCCGTAGGGCAGGCGGTTCGCTTCCGCGACGACACCCTCGAACGTCTTGAAGGGTGCGATCACCGCGACCGGGCCGAACGGCTCTTCGTTCATGATCCGCGCGTCCTGGGGCACGTCGGTCAGCACCGTGGGTTCGAAGAAGAAACCCTTATTGCCAATGCGCTTGCCGCCGGTGCGCACCTTTGCCCCCTTGGACGCAGCATCGGAGACGAACATCTCCATGGCTTCCACCCGGCGACCGTTGGCGAGCGGTCCCATCTGGGTCTTCTCGTCGAGGCCGTCGCCAACCTTGAGCGACTTGGCGTAGGTGACGAACTTGTCGACGAAGGTCTGGTAAACCGGCTCCTGCACGAGGAAGCGCGTCGGCGAGATGCAGACCTGCCCGGCATTCCGGTATTTGTTCGCGGAAAGTATTTTGGCCGCAACGTCGACATCCGCGTCGTCGAAGACGATCGCCGGCGCGTGCCCGCCAAGTTCCATTGTGACGCGCTTCATGTATTTGCCAGCCAGCATGGCAAGATGCTTGCCCACGGCCGTCGAGCCGGTGAACGAAATCTTGCGGATGACGGGATGGGGGATGAGATATTCCGAAATCTCCGCGGGCACGCCGTAAACGAGATTGACGGCACCGGCCGGAACGCCCGCGTCGGCGTAGCATCGCACGAGCTCCGCACAAGAGCCGGGGGTTTCCTCCGGTCCCTTGATGATGATCGTGCAGCCCGTCGTGAGGGCGGCCGAAATCTTGCGCACGGCCTGATTGACCGGGAAGTTCCATGGTGTAAAGGCCGCGACCGGGCCGACCGGCTCCTTCACGACGATCTGATAAATGCCATCGGCACGCGCCGGAATCACGCGGCCGTAGGCGCGTCGGCCTTCCTCGGCGAACCAGTCGATGGTGTCGGCGCCGGCCAACACCTCGAGCTTCGCCTGAGCGACCGGCTTGCCTTGTTCGAGCGTCATGATCTTGGCGACCGTGTCGGCGCGCGCGCGCAGGTTTTCAGCGGCCTTGCGCAAGATCTTGTATCGGTCGAAGGCGGAGACCTTGCTCCACGTCTTGAATGCCTTGGCGGCGGCGGCAAGCGCCCGATCGAGATCGGTTTTTTCCGCATGCGCCACCTTGCCGACCGGCTCCGCGGTGGCGGGGTTCAAGACCGTAATGGTGCGTCCTTCGGCACCCTGGCTCCAGGCACCGTCAATGAATAGCGATACGTCGGGATACATAGCTCCTCCTTGCGGCTTTTTCGGTGGCGCTCAATACGCGCGGATGGTGTTTGGCATAAGGTCCCGTTTCCGGGAATTCAAGCCCATTATCGCCAACGCCGTCGCATAGGGGTCATGAATTCGTGATTGATCGGATCGAGGGATCGGCGGGTCTTGGGATAGGGTTAACAAGCGCGCCAAGCCCCCCTATACTCGGTCCGAACGACGTGAAATCCAAGGGAGAAGCGCCATGCAGCTCAAGGACAAGAGCCTGTTCCGGCAGAAGTGCTACATCGACGGCGCCTGGGTCGACGCCGACGGCGGCCAAACCGTTCAGGTCAACAATCCGGCAACCGGCGAAATATTGGGCACCGTCCCTCGCATGGGTGCGGATGAGACGCGCCGCGCGATTGAGGCGGCGGAAAGGGCGTTTCCTGCCTGGCGCGCCAAGACCGCCAAGGAGCGTGCGAAAACCCTGCGCAAATTGGCGGATCTCATGATCGAGAATACCGATGACCTCGCTGTCCTGATGACGGCGGAACAGGGCAAGCCGCTCACGGAATCGAAAGGCGAGATCGCATACGCCGCGGCCTTCATCGAGTGGTTTGCGGAGGAGGGCAAGCGTGCCTATGGCGACACCATCCCCGGGCACATGGCGGACAAGCGCATCGTCGTGATCAAGCAACCCGTGGGCGTGACCGCAGCGATCACGCCGTGGAATTTTCCTTCGGCGATGATCACGCGCAAGGCGGGGCCCGCCTTGGCTGCCGGGTGCACGATGGTCGTCAAGCCCGCGACACAGACGCCCTATTCGGCCATCGCCCTCTGTGAGCTTGCCGAGCGTGCGGGAATTCCCAAAGGTGTCTTCAGCGTGGTGACCGGAGGTGCAACGGCGATCGGCGGGGAGATGACCTCGAACCCGATCGTGCGCAAGCTGTCCTTCACCGGATCGACGGAGATCGGCAAGCTCTTGATGGGACAATGCGCCGGCACGGTGAAAAAGATTTCCCTCGAGCTTGGCGGAAACGCACCCTTCATCGTGTTCGACGATGCCGACCTCGACGCGGCCGTCGAGGGTGCGATCGCCTCCAAGTATCGCAACACGGGCCAGACTTGCGTCTGCGCCAATCGCCTTCTCGTGCAGGACAAGGTCTATGAGGAGTTCTCGGCCAAACTCGCCCAGGCTGTGACCGGCCTGCGGGTCGGCAATGGGCTCGAAGAGGGCATCAACCAGGGCCCGCTCATCGATATGAAGGCCGTCGAAAAGGTCGAATCGCACATCAAGGACGCGGTCAAAAAGGGTGCTCGTGTCGTCGTCGGGGGAAAGCGCCATTCGAAAGGCGGCACCTTCTTCGAGCCGACCGTGCTCGCGGACGTGAAGCCAGACATGGCGGTAGCGCGCGAGGAAACATTCGGGCCCGTAGCGCCACTCTTCCGTTTCAAGAACGAGGGCGAGGCGGTTCGGATGGCCAACGACACGGAATTCGGGCTCGCGAGCTATTTTTACGGCCGCGACATCGGCCGCATCTGGCGCGTTGCCGAAGCACTCGATTACGGGATCGTCGGGATTAACACGGGCATCATTTCGACCGAAGTGGCTCCCTTCGGCGGCGTCAAGGAGTCGGGCCTCGGCCGCGAAGGCTCCAAATACGGCCTCGACGAGTTCCTTGAGATCAAATACCTCTGCATGGGAGGCATTTGAGCAAACGAACCGGGCGGTAGGACGCGCAGCGCTGCGATTGCTCGAGGAAAACGACGTCCCTCGAGGGGCGCTGCGTGAACCGAAGACGATTTAAACGATAAGACGACCTCGGTCGTTCTGCGGCCGCACGCTCGCATTGACCTTGGCGCAATCGGGAACTACCTCGCTGACGCTAATCTCAGGGACTTCCAATCCGATTAACCAGAGGTATTGCAGACCTAGGAATTTTGCGTGGCGCGCGAGACTTCCCCTCGCCGCCTCAAGAATAAACCCTCGTCGTTTGGCGTCACGCACGGACGTCGAATCATAGGGTTGAAAGGCTGAAACAATGACGAAATACGATTACGATCTTTTCGTGATCGGCGGCGGATCGGGCGGGGTTCGGGCAGGCCGGATCGCAGCGGGTTATGGCGCCAAAGTGGCTCTTGCGGAGGAACGTTATCTTGGCGGCACGTGCGTCAATGTCGGCTGCGTGCCCAAGAAGCTCCTTGTCTATGCAAGCCACTTCCATGAGCACTTCGAGGACGCCGCCGGCTTCGGTTGGGCGCTCGGCGAGCAGCGCTTCGATTGGGCGGCGCTGATCGCTAACAAGAACAAGGAAATCGCGCGCCTCAACGGCATCTACAGGAAATTGCTCGAGGACGCAGGCGTCAAGATATTCACTGCGCGCGCGCAACTCCTCGATGCGCACACGGTTGAGATTGCCGGCCGCCGGGTCAGCGCTGAAACGATCCTTCTCGCAATCGGCGGCTGGCCCACGATGCCGTCGATCCCGGGTGTTGAGCACGCAATCAGCTCGAACGAGGCATTCTTCCTCACATCCTTGCCCGCGCGTGTCGCAATCGTCGGTGGCGGCTACATCGCGTGCGAGTTCGCCGGAATTTTCAACGGCTTGGGAAGCCGGGTCACGCAGCTTTATCGCGGTCCCCTCTTCCTGCGCGGGTTCGATCGGGATGTTCGCGCGCATCTCGCCGACGAGGTGCGAAAAAAGAACATCGATCTTCGTTTCAACGTCGAAATCTCGCGGATCGAAAAAATCGGCTCGACCCTTCACGCCACGCTCGCGAGCGGTGACGCAATCGAGGTCGACTGCGTGATGTTCGCGACCGGCCGCGCTCCGCACACGAGCGGTGTCGGCCTCGACAAAGCCGGCGTCGAGTTGGACGATCACGGCGCCGTTGTCGTCGACGACTATTCGCGCACGAGTGCCGCCAACATCTACGCGGTCGGCGACGTCACCAACCGGATCAACCTCACGCCGGTCGCGATCGCCGAAGGACACGCCTTTGCCGACACGGTATTTGGCAAGGCGCCGACGAAGCCCGATCACGCCAACGTTCCCCACGCCGTCTTCAGCCAGCCGGAATTGGCGGTCGTCGGGCTGTCCGAAGAAACGGCGCGAGAACGCCTTCGCGCGGTCCGGATCTTCCGCACGAGCTTCCGGCCTTTGAAACACACCCTGTCCGGCCGCAACGAGCGCGCCATGATGAAGCTCGTGGTCGATGGGGAGACCGACAGGGTCGTGGGCGTTCACATGGTCGGGGAAGGGGCGTCCGAGATCGTGCAGGGCCTGGCCGTGGCCGTCAAGGCGGGGGCGACCAAGCGTGACTTCGACCGCACGCTTGGCATCCATCCGACGTCGGCCGAGGAGTTCGTCACCATGCGCAAGGCCGTGCAAGAACCCGAGCAGAAAGCGGCGGAGTAAAGCCCGGTGCGGCCGGGCCTCGGCCCCACGCCTGAATCACCTGGAAATTGCGCACCGTTCGTCGTATAGCATGGTCTTTCCGGCCCGCGACATCGAAGGACGCGAACATGGCAGCTCCATGGACGCCAGATAGCTGGCGCGCCAAACCCGCCCGTCAGGCACCGGTCTACGAGGACCCGGCGGCCCTCCAACGCGCCGAAGTGCAGCTCGCCAAGTTTCCCCCGCTCGTCTTCGCGGGCGAAGCGCGCAACCTCAAGGCCGAGCTCGCGCGCATCGTCGAAGGCAAATCCTTCCTGCTCCAGGGCGGCGATTGCGCCGAGAGCTTCGCCGAGTTTTCGGCGAACAACATCCGCGACAGCTTCAAGGTGTTCCTCCAGATGGCGGTGGTCCTGACCTATGGCGCCGCACTTCCGGTGGTCAAGGTCGGCCGCATGGCGGGGCAATTCGCAAAGCCCCGCTCGGATGAGAGCGAAACGAAGAATGGCGTGTCGTTGCCGAGCTATCGCGGCGACATTATCAACGGCATCGAGTTCGACGCCGCGGCGCGCCGGCCCGACCCGGCGCGCATGGTGCAGGCCTACAATCAATCCGCCGCGACCTTGAACCTGCTGCGCGCCTTTGCCCTTGGCGGCTTCGCGGATCTCCACAAGGTCCACCGCTGGACGCTCGACTTCGTCGGCTCCAGCAACGCTGGAACGCGGTACCGGGAGTTGGCCGACCGAATCTCGGAAGCGCTCGCCTTCATGGAGGCGTGCGGGCTTACGTCGGACACATCGCCGAGCGTGCGCGAGGTTGCGTTCTATACGTCGCACGAAGCCCTTCTCCTGCCTTATGAGCGTGCCCTGACCCGTCAGGACAGCTTGACGGGCGATTGGTACGATTGCTCGGCGCACTTGGTTTGGATTGGCGACCGTACGCGCCAGCACGACGGCGCTCACGTCGAATTCCTGCGCGGTGTGAAGAATCCGCTCGGCCTCAAATGCGGACCGTCGATGCAGGCGGATGAACTTCTGCGCCTCATCGACATCCTCAATCCCGCGAACGAGCCCGGCCGACTGACCCTGATCTCAAGAATGGGTGCCGATCAAGTTGAGAGCAAGCTGCCGGTGCTTATCCGGGCGGTGGGACGCGAGGGCCGCAAAGTTCTGTGGGCGTGCGATCCCATGCACGGAAATACGGTCAAGACCGGAAACGGCTTCAAGACCCGGGCCTTCGACCGCATCCTGCTCGAGGTACGGCGCTTCTTCGGCGTTCACCAGGGCGAGGGAACTTATGCCGGCGGGGTTCATTTCGAGATGACGGGCCAGGAGGTCACCGAGTGCATTGGCGGCGCCCAGGCGATCGATGAGACTCAGCTTGCGGATCGCTATCACACGCACTGCGACCCGCGTCTTAACGCCACCCAGGCGCTCGAGCTTGCTTTCCTTATCGCCGAAGAACTGAAAGCGCTCCGCCAAGGTCGGCCGGACCGTATCGCGGCGGCGTCTTAACGTCGGCGTCGAAGGCGGTTCGACGAAGTCAAGCGGCTCGCTACAAGTACCGTCGCACGCGCTTGCGGTACGCCAAGTATTCTTGGCCGTATTGCTGCGCGAGATACGCTTCCTCGCGCAAGACCTGCCGGTGGAACAGCCAAAAGGCTCCGCCCGCATAGGTCAAAAGTATCCAATTCGCGAAGATCAGGAATTCGCCGATCAAGACGATGGCGAAGGCCACATAGATCGGATTGCGGCTGAATGCGAAGATTCCGGTCGTAACGAGTCTGTCGGGGCGGTCCGTGTCGATCCCGACACGGAAGCTCCGCCCGAACGAAACGAGGCTCAAGAATAATGCCGACAGCCCCACTGCACAGAACAACACGCCGAGCCACGATACGGCGGAGGAATTGAAGAAGGCGTGCGAACCGATGCCAGCGAAACCGAATGCCGCCGCGAAGACGACATAGAAATAGAAAAGTGCGAACGGCAGGATCAAGAAATCCTTCTTGTCGATGACGCCGAATTTCAACGCCTTTATTCCACGCCTTTTCATCAGCCGGACGCGAACGAGCACCATGCCGAGCAATAGAACGAGCGTGAGTGCCCCGAAATACCTTGCCATGAATGTTCGCCCCCGATGTGGATGCCCGGGTCAAGCCTGGGCATGACGACTGGAGAAGGCATGACGAATGGAGAAGTCTTGGGCAATCCGGCTTGGATTTTGGCGCTTCGGCAGCGATTCAGCACTCTGCGCATAATACCTCAAAACCGTCATGCCCGGGCTTGACCCGGGCATCCACGCCTTTCAACGCTCGTGGCTTGATGAGTGGAGAGGATCGGAATCAACTGTTGGACCCTCGTGTGGCGAATCCGAAATTCGGCACAGCTGCGTGCGGGACCGTGAGCGAGTTTTGGATTCGCCACATGAGGGATTCGTAACAAATGTGGGCTTGACCGACTCTCGCGCACCCCCCTAGTGTGGCGGCCGTGGCAATGGGACCTGCTGTAGGGCGATGAACCCGAAGATCGATGACATTGCGCACCTGACCGACGCGTACTTCAACCGCTCGAAGGAAGTCGTCGGAAAGTTCGGCGACACGCGCGCGACCTACGCGATATTCATGCGCCGTCCGGTGATATCGGCACCCCGCCTTGCGATTGAGTGGCTCGAGGCGGTGGCGGAAAGTCGGCAAACCAAGTTCGATATCGAACTTAAATACCCTGAAGGCAAATGGGTGGGGGCGGGCGAGCCGCTCATCTATCTTTCGGGGCCGCTTTATCACCTGGTCGATCTCGAGACGATCTATCTCCAGAAGATCGGCTCGCCCTGTGTCGCCGCCTACAACGCATTCACCATGTGCGCGGACTTGCCAGAGGTTGCCTTCCTTGCCTTCGATGCGCGCCATTGCGCCGGCGGTGAAATGGCGGAGATGATGGCCTATGCCGCGGCGGTCGGATCGGCGCGTGCGCGGCGCAAGGTGGGCGCCAAAGGGTTCGTCGGCAACGCGACCGACGCGACGGCGCATTTTTTCGGGCAAAGTCACGGACTCGGCACCATGCCCCATGCACTCATCGGCTATGCGGGCTCGACGGTACGTGCAGCCGAAATGTTCCGCGAAGCCAACCCGGCGATGCCGCTTACGGTGCTGGTCGATTATTTCGGCCAAGAGGTCACGGATTCCCTCGCCGTCTGTCGCCGCTTTCCCGACCTTGCGGCGCGTGGCGACCTTTCGATCCGGCTCGACACGCCGGGCGGACGCTTTGTTGAATTCCTCGATCCGCCCGGTTCTTATGCGGCCATCGAGCGAAACGCGCCTGACGCCATTCGTGGATACCGCACCGATACGGAGCTGCGCTATCTGATCGGGCCAGGCGTATCCGCGGCGGCAATCTGGCACGTGCGGGAGCGGCTCAACGAGGCCGGATTCGACAAGGTGAAGCTTGTCGCCTCGTCGGGCTTCAGCCCGGCAAAGTGCAAGGTGATGGCAGAGGCGCGCGCCCCAATCGATGCGATCGGCACTGGCTCCTACTTGCCCGAGAGCTGGAGCGAGACCTACGCAACGGCCGATATCGTGGCCTATGACGGCGTCGCCCGGGTCAAGGTGGGGCGCGAATGGCTCCTCCGCCAGAAGTAGGGTTGCCATAAGGCCGGTCCCATTGACATGCCCTGTCCCCCGCCATAGCTTCAATGTTGCGGCGCAATAGCTTAGGGGCGTCCATCCCGACGTCGCCTCAGCGCCGCGAAAGCCCCTGACCCGAGCATGACCGACAACCTTTCCATTGCACTGGCGCAGCTCAATCCGACCGTTGGGGACATTGCCGGGAATATCGACAAGCTCCGTGCCGCGCGAGCGGAAGCGGCCAAGTCGCAGGCTGACATTGTCGTCGCATCCGAACTGGTGGTCTCAGGGTACCCCCCCGAGGATCTCGTGCTGAAGCCCGCGTTCCAGGACGCGATCGAGTCGGCTGTCAACGCATTCGCCAAGGAGACCGCCGACGGCGGTCCGGCCCTGATACTCGGTACCCCTTGGCGAGGCCACGGCAAGCTTTTCAATGCGGCATTGCTGCTCGAGGGCGGGGCGGTATCCCGGACACGTTTCAAGCACGATCTCCCCAATTACGGCGTTTTCGACGAAAAGCGCGTCTTTGCAGCCGCTCCGCCGCCCGGTCCGATCGTCTTCAAGGGTGTGCGTTTGGGACTCATGATTTGCGAGGACATGTGGTACCCCGAGGTGAGCGAAACGCTCGCTGAGTCGGGGGCCGAAATTCTGATCGTGCCGAACGGCTCCCCCTTCGAGAGCGACAAAGTCGACGAGCGCCTCAATTTGGCACTCACCCGCATTGCCGAGACAGGATTGCCGCTCGTCTACGTGAATCAGGTCGGCGGGCAGGACGAACTCGTCTTCGACGGTGCCAGTTTCGTGGTCAATGCGGACAAGAGCCTTGCCGCGCAGGCCATGGCATGGCGCGAACAAGTCATCACCACGCGCTGGCGGCGCGATGGGGAGAAGTGGCGGTGTGTCGAAGGGCCGATCGAGACGGTGGCGAACGGCCTCGATTCCATCTATCAGGCTATGATGCTCGGGGTGCGCGACTATGTCGGCAAGAATGGCTTCCCCGGGGTTCTCATCGGACTTTCGGGCGGCATCGATTCCGCCATTACAGCGGTCGTGGCGGCCGATGCCCTGGGGCCGAAGCGTGTGCATTGCGTGCGTCTGCCGTCGCGCTTCACCTCGGACCATAGCATGGCGGACGCGGAGGACCTCGCGAGGCTACTCGGCTGCGAGCTCGATACGATCTCGATCGCACCCGCGATGGAGGCGTTCGATGCGATGCTGGCACCGGCGCTCGGCGGCAAGCCGACGAACGTTACGGCCGAGAACATTCAGCCCCGGGCGCGCGGGCTGACGCTTATGGCCCTCAGTAACGCCAAGGGGCACATGCTGCTGTCGACTGGCAACAAGTCGGAGATGTCGGTTGGCTACGCAACGCTTTATGGCGATATGTGCGGCGGCTACAACGCGCTCAAGGACGTTTACAAAACGACCGTTTACGCGCTTTCCCGCTGGCGCAACCAGGTGCATCCGGAGGGGGCACTCGGTCCCGCCGGACGCGTCATTCCGGAGCGCATCATCGCCAAGGCGCCGACCGCGGAACTCAAGGCCAACCAGCTCGATCAGGATACACTGCCGCCTTATGAAATACTCGACGGTGTTCTCGAATGCCTGATCGAGCGCGAGATGCGCCCCGAGGCGATCGTCGAAAAGGGCTTCGACCGCGAAACTGTCATGAAGATCTGGCGGATGCTGGATCGGGCCGAATACAAGCGTCGGCAAGCCCCACCCGGCGTCAAACTCACACGCCGCGCCTTCGGGCGCGACCGGCGCTACCCCATCACCAATCGGTTCAAGGGCTAGGTTCGGGGGCATGACGGTCGCCGTACGAATAGCGCCGAGCCCCACGGGCCGGCTCCACGTCGGCAACGGCCGTCCCGCACTCGTTAATTGGCTCTTCGCGCGCAAGCATGGCGGCACATTCCTCTTGCGGATCGATGACACAGATGAGGAGCGGTCAACTCGCGCTTACGAGGAGGCGATCGAGCGCGATCTCACATGGCTTGGACTCGTATGGGACCGGTTTGCCCGCCAATCGGATCGGCTTGGCCGCTATCACGAAGCAACGCGAAAGCTCACCGCGATGGGCCGCCTCTATCCCTGCTACGAGACGCCGGAAGAACTCGAAATCATGCGCAAGATGCGGCTCTCCCGGCGCCTGCCGCCGGTCTACGACCGCTCCGCACTCAAACTCTCCGATGAACAAAAGCGCAAGCTCGAGGCCGAGGGGCGGTTGCCCCATTTTCGTTTCCGCCTTACGGACCGGCCCGTCGAGTGGGACGATCTTGTGCGTGGCAAAGTGCGATTCGAGCCGGGCCATTTCTCCGATCCCGTGCTGGTTCGCGCCGATGGCAGGCCGCTTTACATGTTCGCCTCCGTTGTCGACGACCTCGACTTTGATATCACGCACGTGATCCGCGGGGAGGATCATGTCACGAACACCGCGCCGCATATTGAGCTGTTCGAAGCGCTAGGCGGGGACGCGCGGGCGCTGCACTTTGCGCATCTGCCGCTGCTCACCGATGCGAGCGGTGGCGGCTTCTCGAAGCGGCTCGGCAGTATGTCGCTGGCCGAATTCCGCACGAGCGGCATCGAACCGATGGCGCTCAACAGTCTGCTCGCGAAGCTCGGCACCTCGGATGCGATCGAGCCGCGTCAGACGCTCGGCGAGTTGGTGGCCGAATTTGACCTTTCCCATTTCAGCCGTGCGACACCGAAATTCGACGTCGAGGAGCTTAATCGCCTGAACGCTCGTCTTCTGCACATAACGGCCTTCGACGCCGTGGCCGGCCGGCTCGAAGCCCTTGGACTTCGCGGCGTCGACCGCGCGTTTTGGGAGATCGTGCGCGGCAACCTGTCGCGTCTCGACGATGCGGCGATCTGGTGGCGCATCGTTCATGGCGATATAGCACCGCTCATCGAGGACCCAGCCCTCGCGCGCACGGCGGCGGGTCTGCTTCCGCCCGAGCCGTGGAACCATGACGTCTGGCCGGCGTGGACGGCGGCAATCAAACAATCGACGGGACGGAGTGGGAAAGCGCTCTTCCATCCTTTGCGTCTTGCGCTCACCGGACGGGAACGCGGTCCGGAGCTTGCCCACCTTCTCCCGCTCATCGGTCGGAGAAAGGCGGCGGCCCGACTTCTTGGCGAGACCGCTTAGTGACAATCGCCGAGATGCAGCCAACGCGCAAACGTTCCTGGCTAAGATGCTGTGCCGATGCGGCAGCGGCTTTCGTGCCGCCACGCATCGTGGCAACCGCCTGCATGGTGTGCTGTTTATCGGCGCCCGCTCTGGCCGCCGACAAGTGGGTCGAATATCGCTCGGATGTCGGCAAGTTCGCGGCACTCTTCCCCAGCGCACCTACGGAGCGTTCCGACCCTCCCGGTGCCGGCTCGGTGATCTCCCACGAATTCGTGGTCGAACTAGGCGGCACGACTTATGTCGTGGGCTTCGACGACTTTGCGACCAACGCATTCGCCCACAAAGATCCACAACGCATCCTCGATCAGGCGCGAAATAATCTGGTGACGGGTCAGCCGGTGAAGGTCCTCGTGGACAGGCACATCGCCCTCGACAAGCACCCTGGACGCGAGATCATATTCGCCGACGATGTCGGCTACACGCAGATGTACCGCATTTACCTGGTGCACGACCGCCTCTATCAGACGATCACGGGTGGCCCTCCCGGTAGCGAAAAGAGCCGCGATACGCTGCGTTTTCACAACTCATTCAAGATTCTCGGTCCATGAGCGGGCCAAATGCCGTCGAGCGAATTTCCGCTCACGCGGGATTGTGCGCCATTTTGGCGAGCCTCGCGATGCTTTGCGTCGGTATTGCGGCGTCCGGGCAGGATATCTGGCGTGAATTCCGCATGCCTGAGGCCGATTTCGTGGTAACCATGCCCGGCGCGCCGCATGTCGTCAGCCGCAACACGGACCCTAGCGGAACGACGTTTCGGCAATATGTCCTGGAACGTACGCCGGTTACTTTCAGCGTTTCATATCTTGTTTTCCCGTCGGGAACCGTCCAGCGCGCGGGTGCTGAGAAGGTCATCGACGTTGCGCGCAACACGCTCGTCAAGGAATATGGCGCCAAGGTGCGCGAGGAAAAGGCGCTTGCGTTCGGCGGGGGTACTGCGCGCGACGTAACGCTGGAATTGCCCGAATCCGCCGGCCAAGCGGGCGGCATCGCGAAGCTCAGGGTTTACGTCTTGGGCGATCGGCAATATACGCTCATGGTGTTGACGTCCCCCGGATTCGAGCAAGGCCCTGGCATCATGCGTTTTCTCGATTCGTTTCGGATCGTCGAGCAATAGCGGCATCGACCGCCGATGCCGTATTTGCTACGACTAGCCGCTTGATTTCGACTCATTCCTCCGGGGAACCGCCGTGCCGCTCGTTCTCTACAACACGCTGAGCCGCAAAAGGGAAGTCTTCACGCCAATCGACCCGGCGCGGGTGCGGCTCTATGCCTGCGGCCCGACGGTCTACGATTTCGCGCATATCGGCAACGGGCGAATGGTCGTTGTGTTCGATTTGCTCTTTCGCGTGCTGCGCCTGCATTACGGGGTCGAGCGCGTCGTTTACGTCCGCAACATCACGGATATCGATGACAAGATCATCGATGGCGCGCGCGAGAGTGGCGAGCCGATCGAGATGCTGACGCGCCGCACGACGATGGCGTTTCACGCGGACATGGCGGCACTGGGCGCCTTGCCGCCGACCCGCGAGCCGCGTGCCACCGAGCACGTTCGCGAGATGATCTCGATGATCGAGCGCCTCATCGTCGGTGGGCACGCTTATGCCGCCGACGGGCACGTCCTCTTCTATATCCCTTCCGATCCTGATTACGGCAAGCTTTCCGGCCGTGATCGGCAGGAGCAGATCGACGGCGCCCGTGTCGAGGTCGCTCCCTACAAGCGCGATCCCGCCGATTTCGTGCTGTGGAAACCGTCAAGCGAGGACCAGCCCGGTTGGGAGAGCCCCTGGGGCCGCGGCCGGCCTGGATGGCACATCGAATGCTCGGCGATGAGCGAAGTGCACCTCGGCGAGACGTTCGACATTCACGGAGGCGGCCTCGATCTCGTCTTTCCGCACCATGAAAACGAAATCGCGCAGAGCGAGTCCGTTCACCGCAAGCCGTTCGCGCGGGTTTGGGTACATAACGGCTGGGTCATGGTGAATGGCGAGAAGATGTCGAAATCGCTCGGCAACCACAGGACGGTGCGCGAGCTTCTCGAGCAGGGTATCCCCGGCGAGGTGCTCCGTCTCGTCCTCCTTGGCGCCCACTACCGCCAGCCGCTCGACTTCACCGACCAAGTGGTTCTCCAGGCAAGGCAGCAGCTCGATCGATTCTACGGTGCGCTTAGAGGTGTTGCCGCGGCCGGCGTGCCGCTCGCGACGACCGACACGCAAGCTGAGGTTCTCGAAGCACTCGACGACGATTTGAACACGCCCTTGGCATTGGCACGGCTGCACGAGATTGCCGGCGAACTCAACATTGCCAACAAAGACGGCCGCCGGACCGAACAGGCAAAATTGTGCGCGGCACTTCTCGCCGGTGGTCGTCTCCTGGGGTTTCTGAGCCAGGACCCGGAGGCATGGTTCAAGGGCCAGGTCGGCCATGGTGGGAACCAGGAGGCCGCCGAGATCGAATCCCTGATCGCCGCGAGAAATGCCGCGAGGAAGGCGAAGGATTTTGCCGAGGCCGATCGCATTCGAGGCGATCTCTTGGCGCGCGGGATCTTGCTTGAAGACACACCGCGTGGAACCACGTGGCGGCGGGCCGGATAGCGTTGGCCGACCCCTTCTCCCGATCCAATGCCCTTCGCTTTCTGCGATCTGCCTTGATATGCTGCGTGCAAAGGCGAAAGCCGATCGAAGCCGGGACCGGCGAAGAAGTCCGGGCAAAAGGGGGCGAATGAAGAGGGTGCTGCGGCGGCGCGCGTGCGAGTGGATTGCTGCGCTCCTGGTATCGATCTCTGTTTTCCCGTCAGTTCCGTCCGCCGAAGTCGCCAAGGGCAACGTACGGATCGGCGTGCTGACCGATCTCTCGGGCTTTGCCTCCGATGCGGCCGGCGAAGGATCGATCGTCGCCGTGCGGATGGCGGTTGAGGATTTCGGCGGCGCTGTCGCCGGCATGCCGATCGAAGTCGTCTCGGCCGATCACCAGGACAAGTCCGAGATAGGTGCTGAGATCGCGCGCGAATGGCTCGACAATCAAGGTGTCGATGTCGTGGTCGATGTCGCGGTGTCGCCGGTCGCACTCGCCGTCAATGAGGTCGTGCGCGAGCGCAACAAGGTCTTGCTTGCGACCGCACCGACGACCGAGGAACTGACCGGCAGCGCTTGCTCGCCCAATACCGTGCATTGGACGCTCGATGCGTGGGCCGTCGCGACGGCTACGACGCGCGGCCTTCTGAAACTCGGCGACGATAGTTGGTTCTTCATCACGGGAGACCACCGGGTTGGCTTGGCGCTCGAGCGCGACGCGCGCGCGGCAATCGAAAAATCCAGTGGCACCGTTGTCGGCGATGTGCGCACGCCGTTCGACTATCCCGACTTCTCGCCGGCGGTGCTTTCGGCGCAAGGTTCGCACGCGAAGGCGATCGGCTTGGCGGTCACCGGCGCCAACATTCACAACGCGATCCGGCAGGCGGCCGAGCATGGTGTCGGTTCGGGCGGTCAGGCATTGGCCGGGCTTGCAACCGAAATCACCGATGTGCACGCAATCGGCCTCAAGGCGGCCCAGGGAGTCTATTTGGCAGAGCCGTTTTACTGGAACCTGAGCCCTGAGACCCGCGATTGGAGCCAGCGCTTCGCAACGCTCCACGACAGCCGGATGCCGACCGCACTTCAGGCCGGCGCTTACGCCGCGACTCTTCACTATCTCAAGGCGCTTGCGGTTAATCGAAGCGACGACGGCCGGCGGGTCGTTGCGGCGATGAAGGCGATGGCGACGAACGATCCGCTTTTCGGGCCCGGCTCGATCCGTGCCGACGGCCGAGCGCTCCACCCAATGTATCTATTCCAGGTAAAACGGCCGGAGGAATCGAAGGGTGCGTGGGACTATTACAAGCTCGTCGAAACGATCCCCGCGCAAGACGCCTTCCGGCCGATCGAGGCGGGCGGATGCCCGCTCGTGGAGGGCAAATAGCCGAATTGGGCTCAGCCCATTCTGACGCTTGCCATCTCGGCGAAGAGATTGACCGAGACCTCGAGCCAGCGCAGGCCGAACTCGCCCGAATCCTGTGCGCGCACGACCTCGGCAAGAAACTCGCCACGCTCGCTCGAGCCGCGAATCTCGATTTTCCCCTCGATGCGATCACCCACCTTGAACGCACCGGGGGACGCTTCGATCAGGCAGCCCCCGAGGGACCAGTCCTTCGCCTCGAAGCGGCGCCATGAGGCAATGAGCATGAGCGTGGGCAACTCCGTGCGCGGGTGAGTGCGCCGATCCTTGCGCCATCTGGAAAGATTCAGGATTTCACTCAGTCCCGCCATCTAAGCCGCCATCGACTATTGCCCGACCGAAGGGACATCATGTGCAAAATGGGCTAATAAACGCTTAAAATTCCATCGACTTTATTCTGCCGAAAATCGCAAACTAAGCATGAAACTACAATGGTTTCATTGATCTATCCTGTATTTCCGTGTATTTGTCTGTGCAGACCAATGTCCTTGATTACCTTAGGCCGGCGCTCGTTCAGACAGATAGGGGGCGATAATGGGGGCACGGCGAGACCCCCGTGCCGCTCGCGGAGGGGGGCCCGTGAGACACCGCTGGATGATCGTCGTTCCGGTATTCGGCTTTGCTCTCGTCGGCACCGCACCGCTTGAGCCGGTTCGAGCGGACTGCATCAGCAATTGCTCGTCGTTTTATAATCCGCTGACCAACCCCAACAATTGGCAATCGCTCCGGAACGACTGCGTGTTGCGTTGCCCTCCGCAGCGGTCGAAGACGACCACCGCCTACGGCGCCCTCGCTTATGGGACGGAAAGCACGGCGTGGGGTTTCTCCTATAACCAGGACAGTGCCGACGCTGCCGCCCGGGTCGCGCTCGAAGGATGCAAGCCGAACGGCGACGACTGCAAAGTCGTCTACCACTTCTACAATACCTGTGCGGCACTCGCGGCGGTGGAGGACAAGGGCGTGTTCGCGACCGCCTACGCCGCCACGCGCGGTAAAGCCGAGGGTGCTGCAATGGCCGACTGCGCGCGCCAGTATGGCGATGGTTGCGTAATGGAAGTATCGGCTTGTTCTCTTCCTTGACACGCGACGCATTCGTCTTCTCGCTGAGCCTGAACGCGCACTCGAGTGCGTTGTCCTAGTACGCTGGATCGCCGCGCTCGGAGTTTCGATGGAGACAAGGGAAAGCCTGCGCGAAAGACGGCCTGCATTTCCTTCGCACGCCCAAACAAAAGCCCCGCCGGCGACCGCGGCGCGAGGAAGGGCACTCGCACCGCAATGCCTGCCGCATCGGGTCGGCTTGACGCGAAAGCGTCACACAACGGACAGCGCTCCTTGATATTTAAGTCACTAATATGTTGCAGAGCGTTAATTGGGGTGGGAGCCAAGGCCATGGCCAATGAGGAAATCCCGCAGATGCCAAGAGACGAGAAGGCGCACGCCGTGGCCGATATCGAGCGTAGGATAACAGCAATCCAGAGTGATGGCCGCGAGCCCGATCTTTGGGAGCGCGTATATTTGCTGGATGCAATTAGAGACCTTTTTCATGGCGCATACGGATCGGCCCGGAACCTGGCGGCGCGTGCGGCAACTCCACCAAATGACCGAAACTTAACAACAACGCTTCCGACCGATCCAAATTATACCAAAGCCAATATCGCATCGCTTCGACGCTATTTGGCGGTAGCCGTAGCGGAGCCGGCGCCTTCTGAAGTGGAGCCGGCACCATCTGACACGGTGGCGAAGGTGCTGCCGGCACTTGTTCCCCGCCTACCTCCGGGAGAGTACAGTGACGGCCATCCGCTGGACGAGGTCAACTACCTCGAATGTAAGCTGATTCTGAAGCCCGATCGCTTTACCGCCGCTCAGGCATTCCTCGAGTATGGCGCGATGATCCGCAACGTGGCGAAGAAATGCGGCATTGTCTGCGACGGCGTGGGCGTCGCACTGAGGCCGCAGATCCGCGAGGTGCTGTTCCTCGATACGCCCGATTTTCAGCTCTACTACAACGCCTTCATCTTGCGCCGACGCATCCGTTACGAGCTGGGATTCCCTGCCGGAGAACCCGAGATCGTGTTCAAGTTCCGGCATCCCGAGGCCCAGGCTGCCGCATCGCTTGACGTGCGGCCGAACGTCCCCGGCAAATATCGGATCAAGTTCAAGTCCGAGGCACTGCCACTCAAGGGAGAGGTCGGCGGCTACCGACTGCTGTTCTCGCACAACGTTCAGTTCGGTCTGAGCCAATTGCCGGAAGGCGAACGGACGTCGATGGCGACGCTGGCCAAGATCTTTCCTTGCCTCACGCACCTAAGTAAATCGCGAGACTACGTCCAGCTTGTGAATCAAACGATCGTCGAAGAGGTGCTACAGGATCTCGGCATGCTCGATTTCGGCAAGGGCGTCACAGCGAAAGCGAACATAGCTCTGTGGCGCGAGCGCGGTATGCATCGCCCACTCTGCGGCGAATTCGCATTCCAGGCGAAGTTCAAGCGTCGCGATGCGCTCCACGACAAGGCCCTCGAAAGGGCGCGCGCCTTCTTCATAGCACTTCAGCAAGCCGATCGCGACGGCCTGGACCTCAGCACCACAAAGACCGGCATGGTATACCGTTTGCGCGGCGACCCGAGGCAGGCGCTTGAATAGGCAACCAACCCGTGTCGGACCGGCCTCGATGAAACTGCTCGCGCGTTTTCAGGAAGACAACCTGCTCGGCGTTCGCTTCGCCCTTAACGTCTTCATTGGCGCGAGCATCCTGTGGTTTCTGCTGCGGTTCTTGGCCGATGCGAACCCGATTTGGGCTATTGCATCGATGATCGCGGCGAGCGAGCCGGTGGTAAAGAACGCCGTGCGAATGTTCCGCGCCCGGATCATCAACGTGCTTGTCGGCTGCGCGGTCGGCCTGGCGGTTTTGGCCATCGGCGGAACGAACGAATGGAAGGTGCCAGTTGCCATATCGATCGCCGTGCTTGTCTCGTCCTACGTCGTGCGCATCCAGACCATGTGGCGGCAGGCGCCGATCAATGCGGCTCTCGTAATCGCTTCCGGCTTGACCCAGCACTCGAAGCTAAGCGGCATCGAGGATGGCCTACAGAAGGTCGGCGAGGTCATCATGGGCTGCGTGATCGGTCTTCTCGTCACATGGCTCTGTTCGCACCTCTGGCCAATGAACAACAACGCCTCGAACTAGTGTGGTGGATTTCAAGTTCCTAGCATTTTCGTGGCATCCGCGTTTAGGAACTTCAAATCCGAATACCACACGGAAGACAACCTCGTGTGAGTACGCTGAGTCTGATGATTCATTCTCTTTTGGGTAGAAACACATGGATGCCCGGGTCACGCCCGGGCATGACGAAGGAAGAAGTCCAGGGCTGTTCGATTTAGATTTTGGCGCACCGGCCTCTGCGCAAAATAGCCCATAACCGTCACGGTCGGGCTTGCCCCGGGCATCCACACGAATGGAGAAGTCAGGAATCATTTGTCGGTCAGAACGCACGATTGTGCTTTGAATCCGAATTTCGCTCCCGATCCCGCCCCCTAATGTGGCGAATTTCGGATTCGCCACGCGAGTGCGTCAATCGCAACCGAGTAATGCCGAATTACAACTGCATGACCACGCGATTCTCACGCGAAATTTATCGAACTAACAAATATGTAAGTGTGCGGAGCCTGACATATTTTATATGCGTACCGACCTGCACCCATTTGGGATTCGGCAGAAATCTTACGGAAGTCATGCCACTCAGTCAGATTGAAGGAGATGGTCATGCCGACACTTCGGAATATCGTGCTTACGGCTATTCTTTTATCGGTCAGCGGTTGGGTCTTACCGCAGAACAACCTCACATATGGTAACGCAGGGGTCATTGCATTTAACGACCAGGGCGGTGGCGGCACGGGAGGTGGCGGTGCTGGTGGCGCCGGATCGGGTGGTGGCGCAGGTGGCGGTGCTGGTGGCTCCGGTTCAGGTGGTGGCGGTATGGGCGGTGGCGGCCACGGCGCGGGAAAGATGTAGGGTATCGTTCAGACCCCCTGCGTCTCGCGTGCATATTTTTCTGCGACGAGAGAACACAAAAACCAGGCTGACCATGGGATGAAAGACGGGGCGAGGTTATCGTCATCCCACCGCTTGAGGGGATGTTTTACAGGCGGCCGCAAGTCACTTTGAGGTGACTGGTTGTTCGCTGTGCGCGACGCCTTCGGCCTCGGGCGTTCGCATGGCCCGTCTCGCGATGCGTTAGGTTCAAATGAAGTGCCGAATCTGGAGCGGAACTCGGTCACTCCGGACCGGTGCGACCGTGCCAGGGATCCGGGCCCGGGTCGCGTCCCGCAGCAACCTCCGCTAGCCGGTCGAAGTAATGGGCCCAACCTTCCGCATGTCCGGCGCATTGCTCGGCACTGGGCAGGCCAGTGTGGGTCAGGCGCAGCAACGTTCCATCCGTCCGCTCGATCAGGTCGATCTCGACCAGACTAGACCCGGGTGGCACGACCTCGCTATCGTCCCAGCCAAAGCTGTAGGCCAAGCGGTGCACCGGCACCACCTCGCGGAAGGTGCCGCGGGCGAAGCGAGCGCCTGTGACGTTGACGAGGTAAAGACCGCCGGGCCGCGGCTCAAGCTGTGCTTCCGTCCCTATCCAGCGCAGGATCATCTGCGGGTCGGTCAGGAGTGCGAACACCGCGGCGGGCGGCGCTGGAATGTGCGTCTCGCGGCGGACGACGAGGGCCTCTTGCATCGGTCTCCTCCATGGCTGAGATGGTTGCTCTGCCTTCGGTGGAAGACGGTTGGGGGGCGGTGTTGTGGTCTCCGGGAGATTAGACCCGCGGGGGTCGCTTGCGCTATTGTCGCAGCGTTTTCGGCAAATGATCAGTCGAAGCGATGAGGCAGCCTTCGAAAATTTACCGCTTGAGGATCGATGGAGTCATCCGTGAAACCGCTCTTTGAGATGCTCGCAGCCTATAATGCCTGGGCGAACGAGCGACTATATGCCGCCGCGGCACTCGTGCCAGAGCGCGAGTACCGCGCCGATCACGGCGTCTTCTTTTCTTCACTCCACGGCACGCTCAACCATCTCCTCGTGGGAGACCGTATTTGGATGCACCGCTTCACGGGCGAGGGCGAGGTGCCCAAAGCCCTCGAGTCCATCCTCTACGACGACTTCGGCTCGCTCCTCGAGGCGCGGCGCACCGAGGACGCACGCGTCATCGCCTACATCTCGCGGCTCGACGAGGCGACGCTTGCCGGCACGATCCTCTACCGCTCGACGCGCTCGCCTGCGGAACTCGAGCAGAAATTGGCCCCGCTTCTTCTCCATTTCTTCAATCACCAGACCCACCATCGCGGGCAGGCGCACGCGATCCTCACAAGAATTATGGACGAGGCGCCGTCCTTGGACCTGCTGGTCTTCCAGCGCGAGAGCGGGCTCAGCATGATCAAGAACCAGGGCGGCGACTTCAGCGCCCCCGAACGCAGGCCGAGGCGGCGAGAATAGAGTCCCTTGGGCGCACGAGAAGGCCATCATTACCTCGCGCGGACCCAAAATGAGGCCCACTGGCCGTTCTGCGCTAATCAGCCAAAACAGACTCAGCACAGTTGACCCCGGTGCTCCAGCACATCGCGCCGAAAAGTGCTGGATGCGACAAAGCGCCCGGACCTATCCGGCGGGAACAGTGCCAAGTCTTTGACTTGGCGCGGCCTTTCATGGCAACGTTCGGCACCTCTGGCGGGCACGGCGGACGGAATGGGTGGGAATGCGCATCTACCTTTATGACAGCACGCTGCGCGACGGCGGGCAGACGCAAGGTGTCGATTTTTCGGCCGTCGACAAGGCCGCGATCGCGACGGCGCTCGACCGCCTCGGCATCGATTATGTCGAGGGTGGTTGGCCCGGCGCCAATCCGACTGACGATGCCTTCTTCGCCAATCCCCCGGCACTCCGTCACGCGAAGCTTGCCGCCTTCGGTATGACGCGCCGTGCGGGCAGAAGTGCGGCAAACGATCCGGGACTTTCAGCACTTCTGGCCTCGCCGGCGAAGGCCGTCTGCCTCGTTGGCAAGAGTTGGGACCACCATGTGGTGACCGCGCTAGGCGTGGCGCTTGACGAGAATATCCGCATGATCGCCGAGAGTGTCGCGCACGCGTGCGCAAAGGTCGACGAAGTGATGTTCGATGCGGAGCACTTCTTCGACGGCTATAAGGCGAATGCATCCTATGCACTTCAGTGCGTGGAGGCCGCCCGTTCCGCCGGTGCGCGGTGGATCGTCCTTTGCGACACGAACGGCGGCACGCTGCCCGATGAGGTCGAGCGCATCGTACGCGATGTCGCGGGGCGCATCCCCGGAGAACGCCTCGGCATCCACTGCCACAACGACACGGACAACGCCGTCGCAAACTCGCTTGCGGCCGTGCGCGCGGGCGCGCGACAAATCCAGGGTACCCTCAACGGTCTTGGCGAGCGTTGTGGGAACGCCAACCTCGTCTCCCTGATCCCCACGCTCGTGCTCAAGATGGGATGCGAACTCGGGGTCTCGCGCGACGGTCTCAAGCAACTGACCCACGTCTCGCGTCTTCTCGACGAGCGGCTCAATCAGGCGCCGCGACGGAATGCGCCCTATGTCGGGGAGAGTGCTTTCGCACACAAGGGCGGCCTACACGTCTCGGCGGTCGAAAAAGACCCGACTTGCTACGAGCATGTCCAGCCTGAGCTTGTCGGCAACGCGCGGCACATCGTCGTCTCGGACCAGGCAGGACGGTCGAATATCCTGGCACGGTTTCGCGAAATCGGCCTTGCGGTAGATGCAGGCGATCCGAAGGTGTCGAAACTCGTCGAGAAGGTGAAAGAACAAGAATATCAGGGCTACGCCTACGATGGTGCGGAAGCGAGCTTCGAGCTTTTGGCGCGGCGCGAGCTCGACGGCCTGCCCCATTACTTCCGTACGCAAAGCTTTCGCGTCGAGACGGAGCGGCGCTGGAACGCCAAGGGCGAGATCGTGACGATCTCCCAGGCCGTCGTGAAGATCGTCGTGGGCGACGATCCCCACATGGAGGTTGCAGAAGGAAACGGGCCGGTCGACGCGCTCGACACCGCACTGCGCAAGGCGCTCGCAAAGCACTATCCGCACCTCGCCGACATGCGCCTCGTCGACTACAAAGTGCGCATCCTGACGCCGACCGAGGGGACGCGCGCCGTCACGCGCGTGATGATCGAAAGTGCGGATGGCCAGGGCGCGCGCTGGTCGACGGTCGGCATATCGCCCAACATCATCGAGGCGTCCTACGAAGCACTGGGCGATGGCATCGTCTACAAGCTGTTCCGCGACGGGGCGATCGAGCGATAGCATCGCGGCATGGCCGGCACCGATCGAACGAAGCGCCAAAAGCCATTGAGGCACCGAGGGCCGACGGTGATCCTGGTCGAGCCTCAGCTCGGCGAGAATATCGGCTTTGCCGCACGCGCGATGCTCAATTGCGGGCTCACGGATCTTCGCATCGTCCGGCCACGGGACGGCTGGCCGAACCCAAAGGCCAAAGCCGCGGCGTCCGGCGCCGACACGGTACTGGAACGGGCAATGATTTTCGACGCCATTTCCGATGCAACAGCCGGCCTGCAGCAGCTTTACGCCACGACCGCGCGGCGGCGTGAGATGGTAAAGCCTGTCCTGACGCCGCGCCGAGCGGCCGAGGACGCGCGCGAGCGGGTCGCGAAAGGGGAGCGTGTCGGAATCCTCTTCGGGCCCGAACGCGCGGGCCTCGAGAACGACCACGTATCGCTCGCCGATGCGGTCATCCAGGCCCCGCTCAACCCCGCCTTCGCCTCCCTCAATCTCGGGCAGGCGGTACTGATCGTCGCTTATGAATGGTGGCAGGCGGGCAGCACGGTTCCCGCGTCACACACACCGCTTGGCAAGAGCCCGCGCGCCAATCGCGCCCAGCTCCTCGGCCTCTTCGCGCACCTCGAGGCGGAGCTGGTGGCATGCGGATTCCTCCGCAACGAGGAAAAGCGCCCATCCGTCATGCGCAATATCCGCAACGCGCTCGAGCGGGCCGAACTTACGGCCCAGGAGGTGCGGACCTTCCGGGGCATCGTCGCCAACCTCGTCGAGCCCAAATTCAAGCGGCCTGCGCGTTCACGCAAGGCTTGAGGGGACGACTGAGGCCCAGGTAGGGCGAATTTAGGATTTGCCACACGAGCGAGTATTTGACAGACGCAGGCTCCTGGCTATACTCCGCGGCTCTTTCCGAGAAAGTGGGCCGTTTCCTGAGGATTTTGACCCCGTCCGCTTGGACTTCGCCAAGGCTGGACCTATCGGGACAACAACAACCTTACAACGCGAAAGCGAGAGTGGAATGACCAAGCGCGCGGAATCGAAATACAAAATCAATCGACGGCTCGGCGCCAATCTCTGGGGCCGGCCCAAGAGTCCCTATAACAAACGCGAATACGGCCCCGGCCAGCATGGCCAGCGTCGCAAGAAGCCCTCGGATTACGGTTTGCAGCTTGCGGCCAAACAAAAGCTCAAGGGCTATTACGGCAACATCACCGAGCGGCAGTTCCGCCGCTATTACCTCGAGGCGATTCGCCGCCGCGGGGACACGGGCGAGCACCTGGTGCAGCTTCTCGAGCGTCGCCTCGACTCGGTCGTCTATCGCATGAAATTCGTGCCGCGTGTTCGCAGCACGCCAGTTCGTGAACCACGGCCATGTTCGCGTCAATGGCCGGCGCGTGACCGTCGCATCCTACCAGGTCAAGGACGAGGATATCGTCGAGGTCAAGGAGAAGTCGCGCGAGCTGGCGCTGGTGCTTGAATCGATCGTCTCGGGCGAGCGCGACGTGCCCGATTATGTCCAAGTCGATTTCAAGAAGATGCAGGGCAAGTTCGTTCGCGGGCCCAAGCTCGCCGACATCCCCTATCCCGTGCAAATGGAACCGAACCTCGTCGTCGAGTTCTATTCGCGCTGAGCCCGACCGCTCCCGCGCGTGGGGACGTGCTCCATCCGTGCCCCAGGGAGCCAGTACGGAGGGTGGTACTTGCCTTGACCCGACTTTGCCTTATACCAACGGGCTCTGCTGCGTCTCCTCTAAAATCGAGCGGTCGGTGATCGTAGCCGTTGGTATTACGCTTTAGCCTGGGGCGCATTCGTTTCGTCGACCTCGAGCCACATGGCATTGAGAATCGCGAACGAACAGGCAAGGCCGAGTCCGAGGATCCATGAAAAATACCACATCGAAGCGTCTCCCGATTCAGATCAGTAATGCTCGTGCACGTCGCCCTCGATCTCCTTCGCGGTCACCTTCCCGCGCATGATATGGAATACCCAACCCGTGTAGGCGACGATCGCGGGCAGGAACACCGCGGCGCCTATCAGCATAATAAATAGCGTCGTCGGGCTGGACGACGAATCCCACACGGTGAGGCTGCTCCTGGGGTCGGTCGATGACGGCAGCAGAAACGGGAAAAGGCTGAACCCCGCCGTCGCAATCACGCCGGCGACACCCAGGCTACTGGCGACGAAGGCGAGAACGTCGCGCCCCACGCGCAGGAAGATCGCCGCGAGGATGGCCCCGGCATAGCCAACGGCCGGTGCGGCCGCAAGCCAAGGATGGATGCCGTAATTGCGAAGCCAGGCGCCCGTTTCCCGGGCGACGGTCTTCACCAACGGATTGGACGGCAGGCTTGGATCGATCGGGCTTTGGATGACGTAGCCGTCGATGCCAAACGCGATCCATAGGCCGCCAAACGTAAACAATGCGACGAGTGCCCCCGCCGCCGAAATGGCCGCACCCCGCGCCCGCTCGGCGACGATACCGTCCGCCTTGATCGCGAGCCAGGCGCCGCCTTGCATTGCGAGCATCGCGATGCTGGTCAATCCGCAAAGGACCGGAAACGGGCCGAGCAATTCGAAGAAGCCGCCGGTGTAGTCGGGCCTGAGTGCATCGTCGAACTTGAACGGCGCTCCGAGGAAGAGGTTGCCGAATGCGACGCCGAACACGAGCGAGGGCACCACTCCGGCGATGAAGAACAACCAATCCCACGTTCGCCGCCACGCTCTCGCATCGAGCTTGCTACGGAACGCGATTGCGACCGGTCGCAGGATCAGTGCGCCGAGGACGAGGATCATCGCGATATAGAACCCGGAGAAGGACGTCGCATAAAGGGCTGGCCAGGCGGCGAAAGTAGCGCCGCCGCCGAGGATGAACCAAACCTGGTTGCCCTCCCACACCGGACCGATTGAGTTGACCAGCACGCGCCGCTCGCTGTCCGTGCGGGCGACGAAGGGCTGCAGCATGGCCGCACCGAGATCGAACCCGTCCATGACCGCGAAGGCGATCAGGAGCAAGCCAAGGAGCGCCCACCAGATGAACCGCAGAAGACCGTAATCGATCGGAACCATGTTGCTCTCCTCACTCCCCGCCGGGGGCGAGTATCGACCCGGCGGGCACGGATGGTGTGCTCGAATGCATGGGGCCGATGCGGATGTATTTGACCAGCAAAAAGACATCGACGATCGCCAAGGTCGAATAGAAAAGCACGAAGCCGGCGATGCTGAAGATTACGTTGCCGGCCGGAACGTTGGACGCCGCGAGAAATGTCGGCAGCACGCCCTCGACGACCCAGGGCTGCCGGCCGTACTCGGCCACGATCCAGCCGACCTCGGCGGCGAGCCACGGCATCGGCAGGCTCAAGAGTGCGAGCCACAGGAACCATTTGCGTTCGAGTCGCCGTCGCGACGCGAGGTAGAATGAAAGGGCAAAAAGGGCGATGAAATAGAATCCGCAGCCGACCATCAGCCGGAACGACCAGAAAAGTGCGAGCACGTCGGGGACGGTGTCGAGTGCCGCCTGATGGATCTGTGCGTCGGTGGCGGTCAGGATATCGGGCGTATATCGCTTGAGAAGGAGCGCATAGCCCAGATCATGGAGATACGGTTCCATCGCGGCCGAGGACGGAATCGTTGGATGGGCGCGCAGGTCCACGAGAAGCTTGTAGCCGATGAGGCCGTTGCGGATGCGCGCTTCGCCGGACGCGACGAGCTGCTTGATGCCGTGGACGGGCTGGTCGATCGAGCGCGTGGCGATTAGGCCGAGCAGCCACGGAATTGAAACCTGATATCGGTTGGTTTGGGCCGCCTGGTCGGGGATGCTGAACAGCAGGAGACTGGCGGGCGGGTCTTCGGTTTCCCACATGGCCTCCATCGCGGCAATCTTCATTTTCTGGTTGAGCGTCGCGGTGTAACCGCTTTCGTCGCCGAGCACGACGACCGAAAGTGCCGACGCGAGCCCAAAGCTCGCCGCGACGGTCATCGAGCGCTTGGCGAATGCCACATGGCGGCCCCTAAGGAGATACCATGCGCTGATCGACAGTACGAACATCGAACCCGTGACGTATCCGGCACTCACGGTATGCACGAATTTCGACTGCGCGACCGGATTGAACAGCACATCCCCGAAGGACGTGATTTCCATCCGCAGCGTCGCCGGATTGAAGCGGGCCCCCACGGGGTTCTGCATCCAGGCATTGGCGATGAGGATCCAAAGGGCCGAGAAATTGCTGCCGAGCGCCACGAGCCACGTCACGGTGAGATGCCCGATCCTGGAGAGCCGGTTCCAGCCGAAGAAGAAGAGGCCGACCAGCGTCGCTTCGAGGAAGAAGGCCATGAGGCCCTCGAGCGCCAAGGGTGCACCGAAAACATCGCCGACGTAATGGGCGTAATAGGCCCAGTTCGTGCCGAACTGGAACTCCATGGTGATGCCGGTCGCGACCCCCATCGCGAAATTGATGCCGAACAGGACGCCCCAAAACTTCGTCATCTCGCGCCAGATCGTGCGCCTCGTCATGACGTAAACGCTTTCCATGATCGCGAGCAAAATCGAGAGGCCGATGGTGAGCGGGACGAACAGGAAATGGTAGAGGGCTGTCAGCGCGAATTGTAGCCGCGATAGCTGGACGACATCGAGCTCGGGCATGTCAATCCCCCCTCTCGACAAGGCTCTGGCCGAAGACGTTGGACGCCACGCGGTCGGTCGTTGCGTCGACGCGATGGGAAGGGCCGAAGAAGGCGAAATAGAGCAGGATCAGCGCAATTACCTTGAACGCAAGGGCGGCGGCGATCTCGCACGCAAGCGTCCTGCCCCGATGCGTCATGTTTTTTGACCGGCCATGTGGACGGTACTCTCCCCCGTCGACATCATACAACCGCAAGCATCCCCAAGGCGAGAACCCATCTCCGAGTCGGCCCAAAATGCGCGAATTTTTTTGTTCAACCGAGGTGAGCAACCCCGGGACGTATCTGCGGCCTTGTGTAGCAAATCCGAAATTCGCGCTCCTTGGGGGCGAGGCCCGCTAGTGAATTTCGAATTCAAAGCGACACGAGAAACGACCTCTCTGCCGTGCCGACAACCGGCGTCAGGGCTCGGTCATCCAAGTCGCGGCTATGGGATGAGACCTTTGGCGCGGATGTGAACGTCCAGACGCGCAACAGCAAGCAGACAGCGGCGGCTCCGAGCGTTTTACACAATTACAATATTATATAATAAAATACTAATAACATATTTCAAGAAAGATAAGCTATCAGCGATATCGGTCGACGCTTTAAAACGTTTTCGCGGCTCTATTGAGAAAATCGAAAAACAATATTGATACGAGGTGTATCGTTTTTCTATGGCTAAGGCACCATTGCACTCTTATACTTCGGGTTGCCTTTGCAGGGATCGTTTTTTGTTGGATCGCGATATCGCCGACGTCGGGTTCCGCCTGCAATCGCGCCACGCGGCGTCGAGCCATGAACGCACCGATGCGCATCGTCAAATGGCTAAGGGAAAGAAAGGACGCACTCAATGGAAGCAAACGCAAATCCTGAAGTTCGCGAGCTAAGCGCTGGCGAGGTGGAATTCGTCAGCGGTGCTAACCAATCCTTATTTGGAGCC
>DASPOR010000211.1 GCA_035625915.1 Alphaproteobacteria bacterium
GGCCTACCTCGCCAAGACGGCTGCCCTCGTCGAGTTCGACTTCGTCGAAGACGAACTCCGGATGCTCGAAGACGTAAGTGTGCATGAATTTGGGAACGCGCTTGATCCGCACGCCCGGAAGCGCCTTGTCGACGAGAAAGAGCGTGGGCTTGTCCGCATCGCCGTCGACATGGGCGTGGACGATGAGATAGTCCGAATAATCGCCCGTCGTGACGAACCATTTCTCGCCGGAAAGATAGTACTTGCCCCCGCGGCGGTCGGCCCGGGTTTGGACAAGGCGGGGATCGGAACCCGCACCCGGCTCGGTGATCGCGAAGGAGCCGCGCCGCCTTCCCTCGCAGCTCGGGATGAGATATTCGCGCTTCTGCGCGCTCGTGCCGAATCGAAGCGGATAGGCCGGATGCCACACAATGGCCCAGAGGCCATTCGTTGCCTTGCCAAGCTCCTCGTTGACGAGCGTTTGCCCGAATATCGACAGGCCCTGGCCGCCATCCTCGCGGGAATGATTGATGGCGTTGAAATCATGGTCGACTACCGCTTGGCGCAACCGGGCAAGCGTTTCGGCGGGCAGATGGCCTGCCATCTCCAGTTCTTCCTCGTGGGGAAAGAGAAAGCGCTCGGCGAACGCCTTCGCCTTCTCCTTGAGGGTCTCCTCGTCCGGCGAAAGCGTGAGGTCCACGGGCCTACTCCTTCTTCGAGATGACGAGGGCGTCCACCGCAAGAACGCCCTCGGGTCCGGCGATGAGCGGATTGACATCGAGTTCGGCGATGCTGTCGGCAAGCTCCGCCGCGAGGACGGAGAAGCGAGCGATGGCGAGTGCCGCTGCCTCGATATTTGCGGGCGGCCTGCCGCGGAAACCATCCAGCAGCTTTCGAAGCTTGAGGCGTCCCAGCATTCGAAGCGCCGTCGCCGGACCGAAGGGGGCCAGGGCATATCGCGCATCGCGCAAGACCTCGATCAGGATTCCGCCCGCCGCCACCATGACGATCGGGCCGAATTGCGCATCGTTCACGAAGCCGAGTGCCAGTTCGACACCGGGCTTGGCCATGGCCGCAATCGACACGCGCTGACCAAGGCGCTGCGAGAAATCCGCGTAGGCCGCACGCACGGCATCCTCGCTTGTCAGCCCAAGCCTTACGCCATCCACGTCGGACTTGTGGTGTCGGCCGGTCATCGCCGTCTTGCAGGCAACGGGAAAGCCGATCCGACGCGCGGCAGCGACGGCGCCTTCGACGTCGTCGACCACCGACGCGGATACGACGGGAATCCCATAATCCGCGAGAAGAGCGAGCGCCTCAGCCTCGTCCATCGGGCCATTCGCAAGCCGGGCGCGCCAATCTCGGGACGGCTTCACGTGCGGTGGGGGATCGTCGCCGCGGTTCTTGAAGTCGCGATAGGCGAGCATGTGCCGGGCCGCGAGAAGGCCTGGCACGGTTCCGTCCATCACCGGAATCCCGGCATCCCCGAGAGCAACAGCAGCGCGATCGTGGCGCACCTGGCTGAAGTTCGTCGCGTAGGCGACGGGCTTCCCCGTGACGCTCGCGGCGCGGCGTGTCGCTTCGGCAAATCCGTCGTGGATATAGAACCCGTCCCGGAGATCGTTGAAGAAGATGCCGAGTGCGGTGTCGGGGTCCTCGATCAACGCGGTAAAGCAGTCGGCGAAGATGTTGGTGAAATCGTGCCCCGTTCCCCACGCATCGAGCGGGTTGACCGGCTCGAGCCCGTATTCGAGCCGCGTGCCGAGGCGCTTCACGGTCTCGGCGCCGATCCGCGCGAAGGGGACACCGAGATCGGCGGCGAGATCGATGACGAGACCGCGTTCCCCGCCCGAATCCTGAATGACGGCGAGCCCACCCGAAGCAGCACGGCGACCCTGGGCGAAGAGAAGCAATGTCGCACCCAATTCGTCGAGTGTGTCGACACGGATGACGCCATAGCGATCGAAGAGTGCATCGTAGGCGGCGTCGTTCCCTGCGATAGCCCCTGAATGGCTGAGCGCCAGCGCCGCACTCGTCTCGGTGCGCCCCGTCTTCAGCACGACGACCGGCACGTCCCTGGCCGCTGCCTTTTCGAGCGCGCGGACAAACCGCTCCGGCGCGCGCACCGTTTCGAGGAAGAGCCCCGCCACCTTCGTTTCCGGCTGCTCCAGGGCATAATCGAGGTAATCGGCCGCCGCCGTCGCGAGTTCCTGTCCGGCGGAGACGACGAGGTTGAAGCGGTAGCGCGGATCGTTGTGGGCGAAGGCGCCGAACACCGAACCCGCATGGGAAATGAAGGTTATGCCGCCGGGAGGTGCCGTGCGCGCCGCAGGAAAGCCGGCTGCCCAGACGCGCGCGCTATCGTTATAGAAACCCATGCAGTTGCCCCCGCAAAGCGGCATTGCCGCAGCATGGGCAATCGCCGCGATCCGCTCGGTCAGGGGTGGCGTCGAGTCATTCTCGAGATAGCAGCTTGCGAAGATGACAGCGGCGCGCGCTCCGGCCTTGACCGCCTCCTTCAAGGTCGCCTCGAGCCGTGCGTTGCCCACCGCAAGTATCGCGAGATCGACTGATTGGGGCAGGTCGGCGAACGACGCGTAGCACTTTTTTCCGTCGATCTCGGGATAGGCCGGATTGATCAGGAAAACCTCCCCGACATATCCGCCGCGCGACAACATGACGATCATGTCGTTCCCCGGCGTGCTTTGCTTCGGGCTTGCGCCGACGAGTGCGATCGAGCGGGGTGCGAGGAGTGGGGTCAGCCGGTGTTCGCTCAAGTCGCCCCCGCTCCCGAATCCCTGTCTGTCCCGTTCACTTGAATCGGGCATCGCGCCAGGCAAGTGCGGCTTTGAGGCCCTGCTCTTTTCGAATGCGGTTAAACTCGGTCCGCTCGGGGCCGGCACTGCTCTCGATGAAGATGTCGGTTTCGACCGCCGCGAGAAGGGCCTGGCGCAGGCCCATGGTCTCGTAACCGCGATTGATCGCCCGCTTGGTCATTCGAACCGAGAGGGGCGCGGCCGCGGCGATATCGCGCGCAATGTCCATTGCCTTGGCAAATTCCTCGCCCGCCGGGACGACGTGGTTCACAACCCCGATCTCGCGGGCGCGTTCGGCAGTGATCTGGTCGTTGCCGGTCAAAAGCAATTCCTTCGCGTGTTTCGGTCCCACGATCCACGGGAGCAGCATCGCGATGACGCCCGAGCCGAATCGCACCTCCGGCTCGCCAAAGCGCGTTCCCTCGGCTGCGACCGTTATGTCGCATGCAAGCGCAAGCTCGAACGCGCCCGCGAGGCAAAATCCATGCACGGCCGCGATCGTCGGCTTTTCGCAATCCCAGAACTGCATGATGAAGTCGAAATCGGTCTCGATCGTCTCGCGCCACTCGACGTTCGTGAGCGGACCGCGCGCAGCCGATGCCTTGAGATCGAACCCCGCTGAGAAGGCACGGCCATTGCCCCTGACCACGATGGCGTGAATTGCGGGGTCGGTGCTGAACGAGGTCATTGCAGCACCAACCGCTTCGATGAGCCGGGCATCGAACGCATTGAGGACGTGAGGACGGTTGAAAGTCAGGATGCCGACGCGGCCGTCGACCTCGGTCAATAGCACCTTTTCGCTCTGCTCGCCCTCGCGGGGATCAGGCGCCACGGCGATCCTCCGCGTCCAACTTGCTCCAGATCGCGCGCGCATGATCGCGAAGGATGAGCGCTTCGTCCCATCGATCCGATAATTCGTAGCCGTCGATCCCGGTAATCGCGTAATCGCGCGGGCCGAGTTCGCAGAGAAAATTGAGCCGTGCGCCGGGAGATGCGCGCCGCCGCCACATTCGAAAGCCCTCCTCCCACCAGCCAAGGAACAGGTCGAGATATTTTTTGTGCTGGGGAAATCCGATCGGCACCTGGACCTGCTCGCGCGTCGCAACACGGCCCTGGAACGATTCGGCGCGTTGCATGATGCGCCGGATCAGCTCGTGCATCGATTGAGGGATGGGAAAATCGAACTCGCGCCCGACCACGTAGTGGGAGAGATCGGCGCTTAGCGTCATCTCGGGCACGGCATCGAGGAGCTGGAGGGTTGCGAACAAATCGTTGGTGAGGCAGTTGCGATGGGTTTCGAAGTGAATCGTAACCCCGGCGGTCTCGGCCATCTCGATCCATCGGCGGACCACCGGAATCATTCCCTCGACACTGATCGGCATCACCTTGCCGATGACATTGACAAAAGGGGCTTTGAATTCCTTCGCCATTTCGAGAACCGGCGCCAAGGCCGATATGCTGCGCGGAAACGCGATCAGCAGGCAGCCGAGCTTGTGTTTCTCGAAGAGGGGCTTCGCCTTGTAGGCCGTCGCGACATCGGTGGCGCCGAAATCGATCGCCATGCCGTCATACCCGGCAGCGGCCACCATTTCGAACGACTCCTCTAGAGTGCGCTCCTCGCCGTCGGGGCGGCGAAGCTCCATCGCCCAGAGCGACTGGTAAACCTCCAGTGTCGGTGTTGGATTATTCATCCTCAGCACTCGCGAGGGCCGTCGGCCCGTTCATCGCACGAGTTCGGGCTCTTCGATGTCCCGCCAGAGAGTCCGCGCGATACCGAGGTGCGCTTCGAGATATCCCGCCGTCGGAACCGGCGCGCCGAGGCGCTCCTCAAGCTCCCGGTGCAGCTCCGCCAGGCGATGGAATGGCACGCCCGGGAAGGTGTGGTGCGCCGTGTGGTAGGACATATTCCACATCAGCCAACGCATCAGGAACGGCCCCTTGAGAGTGCGGGTATTCTTGAGGACATCCGTTTCGTGCGTGAGGCACGTATGCTCGCCGACGTTCTGGAGCTGATGGACGACCTTGGTCAGCAGCATCGGTGCGAGCCAGAATTGGACCGCTGCCCACGAGCCGAATGCGATGGAGAGTGCTGCGATCGCGAGATAGCCCGCGACGTGCCAGCGCGCCTCGACGATAACGGCACCTCGCTGTTTTTCGTTCAGCCAATGGGCATAGGGCGGAACGATGCCCATGGCGAGCCGGACGGTCGAGCGCACGCGGCCATACCAATAGCTCAAGCCGAACAGATTCAAGAGGTATGAGCCGAACGTATAGGGCGAGCGGATCAGAAGCTCCGGGTCCTTCTCCCAGCTCTGCGTATTGCGGTGATGGGCAAAGTGGAACCAGCGATCCCAGATGAACGGATAGATCACGATGAAGCCGATCGCCTCGCCGGCCACGTCGTTGAGCCAGCGCGACTTGAATGCGGTCCAATGGCTCATCTCGTGCTGGCCTGCATAGAGGCAATTGATGAGAATGCCGTGGGCGATGAAGACCGGCACGCCCCACCAGCTCCCCCACGTCAAAGCGAGGAGAATACCCGTCACGCCGATCGCGCCGAGCTGGCTGCCGAGTTGGGCGAGGCCGCGCGCATCCGAGCGAACGCTCAACGCCTTGAGCCGCCGTGAATCGATCAACGTCAACCCGCGCTTCGATACCCAATCTTCCATGACGTCTTCACCCCGCCAAGCAACGGACGAAATTTGCTCTTGGGCGTCGCACCAAGACGGCTGAGCGCTTTAGCCCTTCAAAACTTTAGCCGGTTTTCCGATCGGACCCCGTATCCCCACGCAAATATAGACGAGGCCATGCGGTCGCGGATATCCCCATCCACAGAATCCGAAATATTAATTAACACGTCGCCATTGTTGTTTACAGCCAAGAAGCGTTGCGCGATAGGGCGGCCTCCCGCGCCCCGCTGCGGACAGCGCTGTTTAGATGTCCTGGTGAATGGCAGAGATTGCACGTCGCTTGGCCCTCAGGCCGGCGGTGTTGGAATCCACCACTCCCGGCCTCGCGCCGTCGTGACGTATTCCGGCCATCGGAAATGAATTGGCGGAGGATAGTCGGCGAGTGGGGCGATCCATTTCTTCCCGCCGATACCGCCGCCGGTCCGCTCGAGGAATTCGCGCCTCGCCGCCTCACGGGCACCCTCGTCCTCGAGAAGGCGAAGCGCGGTGAGCGCGATGGTCTTCGCAGCACATGCAACCGTCGGATCGATCGTCTCGGGAATCCCGCCGAGCGCGTTCATCACCCAGTCCGGATAGCGATATCCGGGCGGCGTCTTGAGGGCCGGCCGGGCCACATAAAGGCGCGCGGTCGGTGCGTGCCAGCACATATCGGTGTAATCGTCCGAGGTCGAATTCGCCTGTGAAGGCGGCAAATCGAGACGGAGGATCCGCTCCGCCTCTTCGGGTGCGATAAGTCGCTCGCACGCATCGAGAAAAGGTGCCTCCATCGGCGCCAGCCCGAGGTTTCTTTGAATCTCCCGCGCGACCTCGCATGCGGGCTCGCCCCATTTCGGCGGACCGACCGCGGTCAGGGCTTCGAAGGTGGTCCGGGCGATCGCGTGATTGGGTAGGCCAGCGCGCGATTTGGAAACCCAATGACACTCGTGCCGGCAGCGGGCCATGTCCGCCGCCGCGGCCGCGTTGCGGTCGAGCACGGCCGTCACCTGCTCGGCCATTTCAACGGTCGGCACGCGAATGAGGTACTGAATCTCCGCAAGTCCCGCCGGCAGATTGTCGGCCGTCGCCTGCCCCGCCGTCAGGATCGCCTCACTGATCGACCATCCGCCCTGATGAGGCAGCATCGAGTCGCGCAGAGCCTTCGAACTCAAATACATGAGCATCAGCGCGTCGTTCGCACCGGGCGCCCGTGCTGCCGTATGAGCCTGGGGCATCGGTGCAGCAGCACCTCCCGGCTGCGTTGCTTCCGACGAATCGTAGACGAAGCGGTAGATCATCCCGTAAGCCGCACCGCAGTGCGTGTTCCAGCGCACCGTGTTGCAGAGGGGGTGCATGAAGTGGGGATGGAAGGAGATCATGGCGGCAAGGCCGTCGTAATAGCCCTTTGCCGCATGGAGGGGCTTCGAGCCGCGCACCTTCTCGGCAGGCTCGCCCGTGAAGCGCAACTTGCCCCGAATTCCGTGGCGTTCCATCGCAGCCTTGCAGGCAAGAAGGCCCCCCAGGCTGCCGATGCCGAGGGCGGAGTGGGGATCGGTATGGCCGCCCGAATGTTCGCTTAGCCCCGGACGCGGCCGCTTGACCGTGGCGATGTCCTGGCAGTTGCCCGGCACGCCATCATATTCGCCATACATGCCGATTGCGGGTCCGGCACCGTTCGACCATTCCGCGCAAAAGGCCGTTGGCATCCCGGCCGAGCCCGCCTCGACGGAGAAGCCTTCCGCGCGCAGCCGGGCGACGTACCAGGCGGCCGACTCGTATTCGCGCCAGGCGGTCTCGCCGAATTCGAAGATGCGGCGCGTCCATGCCGAAAGATCTCGTCCGCGCCCCTCGACATGATGCAATGCGGTTTCCTGGGCGGGTGTGATCATGGAATGAGCGCCTCCCCTCACCTGGCGTCCGTCAGCGGGTGCCCGAACCGCGAGCGCCCGTCCCACATGCCGTTTGGTGGGGCTATCTTATAATGTGCTGGAAAATTTGCGGCATCCTTCGGGGGGAGGGAGGAGCATGCGCCAAAGGACGATCGGTCATCCTGCTTTGCCCCGTTGCCAATCGCGGAATCCGCATAATATGTGGCATCGTCGGTCGGACAGCAAAAAGCCGCTCTTTGGCGATCCTGCCCGAAGGGATAGGTCGCCGCCGCTGGCCCCTTCACGAAGGCCGGCTCGATGCTTAAATAAAGAGGTGCGGATGCCCAGGAGGGGTCCGCGGTTCTGGCCCGCCACGGCATGGGGGCAGACAGAAGGGAGCAATAATGAACCTCGATTGCTTCGAGCGCGGCCTTGCGTCGGCACCCGTCGCCCGAGCCGGGGCAATCGCCTGCGCCGTCAAGACCACATCCTCAATTCATCGTCGCCGGGCCGGTGGGAAGAATCGATCGTACCCCCGCGGGGAAGTTTTGCCCTCGAGGCACTTTTCGCCAGAAGCGAAGGCGACGATGCGCGGGACATCTCCGCGCATGAGGGGAAAAAGAATAGGAGATATCCCTGTGGGATTCTCCCGCGACCCGACAGCCGTCGGCGTCTCACGAAGCAAAACCGGATGAGGCAAGGAGTTTAGTCATGTCGCAACGTTCAGCGTCGCTGCGCATGTGGATTGAGGCGTCGGAGCTTCTCGACCGCGCCGAGCGCCTCCACCGCCGCTTTTTCGAACTCGGGCAGGATGTTTCCCAACATAGTTGGGAACCGCCCTGCGACGTCATCGAGACGGATGAGGGTATTTTCGTCGAAGTCGCCCTTCCTGGGGTCGTACCCGATGAGCTCGAGGCGAGCTTCGTGCATGGGGGCCTCCTGGTCGCCGGCGAGCGGCGCCCGCTCCAAACGAGCCGGCGCAACGTCGTGCGCCGCCTTGAAATTCCCTATGGCCGCTTCGAGCGCCACATCCCCTTGCCGGCGGGCAATTACGAGCTGATCGGACGGGAGCTGATCAATGGTTGCCTGAAGCTCGCACTCAGGAAGATCGATTGAGCCGAACGCCACGGACGAACGGAAGAGAGAGACCGATGAGCAACGCAACTGAAGCCCATACCGCCGAATCCCATACCGGCGCCACCGATACGCTGCCGGCGGATGTCGTGCCGATCCTGCCGCTGCGCAATACCGTGCTGTTCCCCGCTGCCGTGCTTCCGTTCGAAATCGGGCGCGAGCGCTCGGTCGCGGCGGCGCAATTCGCCGCCCTCAACCAGCGGCCCTTGGGTACGCTGTTGCAGCGCGACCCCGAATCGGCCGACCCCAAGCCGGGCGATCTTTTCACGGTCGGGACCGTCGCCTCGGTCCTGCGCTACGTCACGACCCCGGATGGCCGGCACCACCTGATCGGCCGCGGCGAGCAGCGTTTCCGCGTGATCGAGTTCGTCGAGGGCCATCCCTTCCTCGCCGCCCGCGTGGAGCGCATCGCCGAGGCCGACCCGAAGGGGGCCGAGATCGACGGGCGCGTGCTCCAGATCAAGGAGCGCGCACTCGAAGCATTGAAGCTGATGCCGGAAGCGCCGGCGGAGTTCGCCCTCGCGATCCAGAACACGACGTCGCCGTCGGCTCTCGCCGACCTCGTTGCGAGCATCATGGATCTCAAGCCCGAGGATAAGCAGAAGATCCTCGAATCGCTCGACCTCCACGCCCGCCTCGATCTGGTCGTGTGGTTCCTCGCCTATCGACTTGAGGTGCTGCGCGTCTCCTACGACATCGGAAAGCAGACCCGCGAGTCGATCGAAGGGCGTCAACGGGAGCACGTCCTGCGCGAGCAGATGAAGGCAATTCAGAAAGAGCTTGGCGAAGCCGACGATCAAAGTGCGGAAGTCGCGAAACTCAAGGAGGCAATCCTCAAGGCGAAGATGCCGGAAGAGACCGAGAAGCACGCGCTCAAGGAACTCGGGCGGCTCGCCCGGATGCCGGATGCGAGTGGCGAGTATTCGATGCTGCGCACCTATCTCGAATGGCTTACGGAAATGCCTTGGTCGGTCGAGACGGGGCGGGAAATCGACATCGCCGAGGCGCGCAAAGTGCTCGAGGAAGATCACTACGGCCTCGAAAAGATCAAGCGCCGTATTCTCGAGTATCTCGCGGTGCGCAAGCTCAATCCGACCGGGAAGGCGCCAATCCTGTGCTTCGTAGGGCCCCCCGGCGTGGGCAAGACTTCGCTCGGCAAGAGCATTGCGCGCGCCATGGGACGGAAGTTCGAGCGCACGAGCCTCGGCGGCGTGCACGACGAAGCGGAAATCCGCGGCCATCGCCGCACTTATATCGGCGCCCTGCCGGGCAACGTCGTCCAGGCGATCCGCAAGGCCGGCAGCCGCGACTGCGTGCTGATGCTCGACGAGATCGACAAGCTCGGACGCGGCTTTCAGGGCGATCCGTTCTCGGCCCTGCTCGAAGTGCTCGATCCCGAGCAGAACAACACGTTCCGCGATAACTATCTCGGCGTTCCGTTCGATCTCAGCAAGATCGTCTTCATCGCAACGGCGAACATGCTCGAGACGATTCCGGGGCCGCTTTTGGATCGCATGGAGGTGATACGGCTCTCGGGTTACACGCTGGAGGAGAAGCTCAAGATCGCCGAGCGCTATCTGGTGCCGCGCCAGCGCGAGGCGAACGGGGTCAAGGTGGAGGACTGCGAACTCACCGAGGATGCGATTCGCACGATCGCCCGCGACTACACGCGCGAGGCCGGCGTTCGCAATCTCGAGCGGGAGATCGGCGCTGTCTTTCGCCACGCCGCGATGCGGATCGCGGAGCGGCCGGGCGAGCGCATTCGCGTGACCGCGGATACGATCCCCACGATCCTCGGGCCGAGCCGCTTCGAGGCGGAGCACGCGCAGCGCACGAGCGTGCCCGGTGTCGTCACAGGGCTCGCCTGGACGCCGGTCGGCGGCGACATTCTGTTCGTCGAGGCATCGCGCATGCCCGGCCACGGCAAACTGATCCTGACCGGCCAGCTCGGCGACGTGATGAAAGAAAGCGCTCAGGCCGCTCTCAGCCTCGTCAAATCGCGGCATGAGCTGCTTGGCATCGACCCGAAGTTGTTCGAGGAGAGCGACATTCACATCCACGTTCCGGCGGGGGCCACGCCGAAGGACGGGCCAAGTGCCGGGGTCGCCATGTTCACGGTGCTCGCATCCCTCCTCACCGGGCGCACGGCGAAGGCCGACGTGGCCATGACCGGCGAGATCAGTCTGCGCGGGCTGGTGCTTCCCGTCGGCGGCATCAAGGAGAAGGTGTTGGCCGCGATGCACGCCGGACTCAAGACCGTGATGCTGCCCGCACGCAATCGCAAGGACTGGGACGACATCCCCGAGGAGGCGCGGAATGCGCTCAACTTCGTCTGGCTCGATAATGTGGACGAGGCGTTGAAGACGGCGCTGGAGGGTGGGGCCGATTTCGCCCGGGCCGCGTGAGGCTCGGGCCACCTTCCACCTTGCGGAGGGGTGCGAAAAGCCCCACTCTAAAGAGGGACAAGCCCGCTTGGCCGGGCCATGGAGTTGAAGATGCCGGTCACGAAGCCGTTCTGCGGCGCCACGGGCGCCAAATGGTTACGCCGAGTGCTCGGCTGCCTGATTCTTGCCGTGGCGATCGGGTGCGGCGCGATGATCGCAGCCGACCGGGCTTATGCCGATGGACACGGCGGAGGCGGTTGGCACGGTGGTGGGGGCTGGCACGGCGGCGGCTGGCACGGCGGCGGATGGGGTTGGCGCGGCGGTTGCTGCGGATGGGGCTGGGGATGGGGTCCCTGGTGGGGCTATCCGGGATACTACTATCCCGGCTACTACTATCCTCCCTACTACTCTTATCCTCCCTACTATTACGGGCAACCTTATTATTCGCCGCCCGTGAATTATTATCCGCCGCCCGCATCCGCCCCGCCCGCGACATATTCCGGGCAAGGTGCCGCCCCCCAGGGACAACAAACCTGCTCAAGTGGACAGTGGCGTAAGGAAGACGGCTCGATCGTCAACGGAGTCGCGTGCATTCAGCCGGACGGCTCTTGGCAGTTGACCCACTGATCCTATCGGACTGAAATTGTTGCGCGACGCGTGAGCTGGGTCAATTAACCGGGCAACGTAGCGGCGATTTCGCCGGCCAGCGCATTCGTTGTCTGCCCACAGCACTAAGCGAGTCCGATTGCCGAGGTCGCTCGGCGAGGGTCCCGCTATTCTGCGCGTAAGCCCTCACCGCTTGGATACGTTGCCTCGCCAAAAAAATGAATAGTCCCGCACCGGCGCAAAGTCGGTGAGGAGAAAGGGCCGTTATTCTCCTCATAATTTGATTAGAACAGTCTTGAACCCGGCGGCGAAAGCCCGGGCAGCCCTCGCCAAATGCTCGATCCCGACGGCACAGCACGACATAAACGAGCTGATCGAGCGCAACATCCTTCGGCGCAATCCGGGCGGGAGCAAGAACACGAGCTATGACATTGCCACGCAGGACGGCGCGCGCTTATAGGCCAGGATAGTGGGGGCGCTTCGGCGCCGTCATGCCGCCACCATTGCCGCAGCGACCAGCGCCTCGAGGTCCGCAAT
>DASPOR010000212.1 GCA_035625915.1 Alphaproteobacteria bacterium
GACCGCGCCTGGTTCTGCATCCTTGGCAGATCGTTGAGCGACTGGGCCATATCTCACCACGTACCGAGTCTTGCGGCTCGTTCAATGCGGAGAGGCCCGGACGAACAGCAAAATCGGTATAACTGTAAGTCTATCCCACCCAGGCGCCGAAGTCTTCGCGAACGCCTGATATGCATGATCATAAGGATGTATGTGGGATCGACAACCCACCGATGCGAGCGAAGCGCCCTTCCTCCCCCCGGCCGGCCAGGCCCGAGCCCGCGCGTCACAAGGCGAGCCGATCACTCGTCCTCGTCGATTTCCGGGACGTCGGGAGGCACCTCGGGCGGGGTGAGGCCCTCGAGGCCCTTAAGCAGCTCCTCTTCGGTCATCCGGTCGACCGCGATCTCGGTATCATCGGCATCGACCCCGTCGGCGGAGGCGCCGATGAGCGGCATGCTTTCGGCTTCTGGTTCATCAACTTCGACGTATTTCTGAAGAGAGTGGATGAGGTCCTCTTTGAGGTCGCCGGGCGAAATGGTTTCCTCCGCAATCTCCCGCAACGCCACCACTGGGTTCTTATCGTTGTCGCGATCGACCGTGATCTGCGAGCCCGATGATATCATTCGAGCGCGATGGCTCGCCAATAACACCAAGTCGAACCGATTTTCGACCTTGTCGATGCAATCCTCAACCGTGACACGGGCCATAGGCGGGTCACTCCTTCTCGATGAAATCTGTGGAAAATTCTACAGTTAGCTACCGTCCTGGCGACGAAAGCGCAAGCCTCAAATTTATCTTGGCGCGAGACCACGCCTCTGTTAGGCAACGATAGGGAGCTAAAGTTCGATCGCGCCAATGAATTCCGGGCGGATCGCGTAAGTTGCATTCGTGCGTCCGCGCAATTTTGGCGTGGCGACGATTGTTTGTGAAGTCGGTTTCGATCGGGACGTCCCTCGGTTTCGCCGGCGGTGACCAAACCGGATCGAATTGTTTTTGATCACCAGAGAACCCCTAAAAGTCACGAGAACCCCAATGTCGATGTCTCAGGAAAAGATCGCGCTGTTTATCGATGGCGCCAACCTCTATGCCACGGCCAAGACGCTCGGCTTCGATATCGATTACAAGCGCTTGCTGCGTGAATTTCAATCACGGGGCTATCTCTTGCGAGCTTTCTACTACACCGCGGTTATTGAGGATCAGGAATACTCATCGATTCGACCATTGATCGATTGGCTTGACTACAACGGCTACACTGTCGTCACCAAGGCCACGAAGGAGTTCATTGACCAGACCGGCCGGCGCAAGGTCAAGGGCAACATGGATATTGAGCTTGCCGTCGACGCCATGGAGATCGCTGGCTACATCGACCATATGGTGCTTTTTTCTGGCGACGGTGATTTTCGCTCGCTCGTCGAGGCCGTTCAGCGCAAGGGCGTTCGCGTGACCGTGGTCTCGACCGTGACCACCCAACCGCCCATGGTCGCCGACGAGCTGCGCCGACAAGCAGACGTGTTCGTCGACATCGTCGAACTGCAGGGCAAAATCGGCCGCGATCCGGCGGAGCGTGCAGCGCGCGAACCGCGGCACACGCCGCAATTCCTGCAACGACCGGCGGCCCCTCAGCGGGCCGGCGCGAGCGATGACGACGAGTTCGAGGACGAGTGAGAATCCTGGCTGGGGAGCGGGGCCTCTTCCCGAGCCGGGGCGTGATTGCCCGCGGTGCCCACGACTGGTCGCGTTCCGCAAGGCTTGGCGGAAACGCGAGCCGACCTGGTTTAACAGTCCGGTGCCGTCGTTCGGCCCGCGCAAGGCGCGCCTGCTCATCGTCGGCCTCGCCCCTGGTCTGCAAGGGGCCAATCGGACCGGAAGGCCCTTTACGGGCGATTTTGCTGGCGACCTGCTCTATCAAACGCTCATCGATTACGGCTTTGCCCGCGGCCACTATGCGGCACGCTGCGACGATGGCCTCACGCTCATCGATTGCCGCATTACCAACACGGTGCGCTGTGTCCCGCCGGAAAACAAGCCGACCGGCGCGGAGATCGGGCACTGCCGCGATTTCCTCAAGAGCACGATTCGTGAAATGAGCCAGCTCCGCGTCATTGTGGCCTTGGGTCGGATTGCTCACGACAGTGTCGTGGTAAGCGCGGGGATTCGGCTGGCAGCGGCCGCTTTCGCCCACGGCCGCAGCCACCCGCTCGACGGTCTCACGCTCTACGACAGCTATCACTGCTCGCGCTATAACACCAATACCGGCAAACTCACGCCCCAGATGTTCCATGCGGTGTTCGCGGCGGTTCGCGCCCAATTGGACGCGCCGAGCCCATCCACAGAAGCGTGATGCCGGCGGGGACGTCTGATCCCGGCACCCGATCGCTGCAGGGGCCGTCAAGCCACGTTTTCTCGACGCGGTGCGCGCTATCTAAGTCGGCCGGTCCTGATAGGAAATGAACTCGAGCAGCGTCCCGTCGGGATCGCGAAAATAAATGCTCACACCTTGGCCTTTGGCCCCGAACCGCGCGATCGGTCCAAGCTCCACCGCCACCTTGTAGCGTCCCAGATGTGCGATTGCCGCCTCGATCGGCCCATGCCACTCAAAGCACAGATCACTATTGCCAGGTTGAACCGGCAGCCGCGCTACCGGCGCGGGCTTGAGGCCCGGGCCGTGCACATTGAGCTGGGTGCCACTAAATCGGTACGCCCATCCCGCGAATTGTTTGACGAGATCGGCGCCCATGACCTGTTGGTAGAACGCGTTGCTGCGTGCCCAATTGGACACGTGAATCACGCAGTGGTCGAGCGTTACACCCAGCACCTGACCTTGCCCTTTCGTTTGCGTTCACGCGCCGTCAAGCGCGTGACCCCTATCCCGATAGGGCGATTGCGTCGTCGCAAGGCCGCTCATCGCCCTCGTCGCAAGCCCACGCCACCTACCCTAGGGCCACCCTAGGGCCGACCTCGCGGTGAATTCGTCGCCCCGAACGAAGGAGCGACCGCCGGAAATCTTGCCTGGTTTTTGCCGCGGTTCAAACGGACAGTCTAGGAGGTTACCCAACGACGGGTCTTGGGGCCGCCTCCGCGTGCTCCACCGCTTGAAGACCCGGGGCTTCGCGATGAACCCTCGTCGTGGGGCCATTGGCGGGGAATCTCGTCTGCGGGTGTGATCCCCGCCGCAGAGGGGCGCGCCACGGGCGAGACCGCAATCCATGGGCGCTAAATTGCGCGTCGTGCGAGACGGCTGGGGGGCGCGCATGAAAAACAGCGATTTCGGGTGCCGGTTTACATTTCGTCAACGAGATCACTAGAAAACAGACGTGTCGGAGAAACGTACCGTAAGATGGCTAGGTCAGCCAAGGCAGGGCCGATGATCCAACGGCCGGGGAATTTTGGGGCGGTCCTCATTCGACGGACCGCGCTTGGCGCGATCCTCCGATCCGATTCGCGGATCAATCCTTAGGACGATTGGCGGCCGATGCCCCACGACGCGAGCAGACTTCTTGCGAT
>DASPOR010000213.1 GCA_035625915.1 Alphaproteobacteria bacterium
CTGAACACGTATCAGCAGTCCTTGACGGACGAATTCAACAACGCCGAGACCAACGTCTCCGCCTTGAACAACGTCCAGGGCAGCCTGTTTCAGCTGTTGAACCCAAGCACGTCAAGCAATAGCAGCAATAACAATACGAGCGGATTCGCCTAAGTCCTAATTGGAATGCGACCGGCACCCCTGAACAAGCGAGGATCAGCGACGTGATCAAACGAGGAGCGAACGCCTATCAAACCCAGCAAATCATGACGGCCTCCCCCGTCATGCTCGTTGCCATGCTCTACGACAAGGCGATTCAGTCGTTGAAAAAGGCAATGATCGCGATCGATGCCGGCGACATTCAGGAGCGCTGGATTGCCAACAATCGTGCTTTCGAAATAATCCAACACCTCCAACGCACACTTGATCGCGAACGCGGCGGAGAAATTGCCGCAAATTTGGATACCCTTTATGGCCATATGCTTCGTGTGCTGCCCAGGGTTGACATGAAGAACGACCAGGAGGCGGCCAGGGACGTCATTAGGCTCCTGGAGCCACTACGCGAATCATGGCGGCAAGCCGCTGGCAGCGGAAATGCGCACGCGATCCCGACCGTGAAGCTGCCCCCCGAACCTCTCGCCCAGCACACAGCCGTCTCGGCGTAGTCAGAAGCGACTGAGCTAACCCGAAATCACTCGACCAGCGTGCCAATCCGGACGACTTCACCTGCAAGGCCGTCGCGGCAACACCCTTTCCTGCCGATCAGGTGGGCATAACCTACCGGGCGCACCGAGTACTTTTTTCCGCAGAACCTTTCGCCGTGTCGAGCCGTCGGCTCCTCGGCTTGAATTATCATATAATTATCAGAATGTTAGTCGGAGGTGCTTGAACTGGCCCGGGCCTTGCTCAAGCTTATTCGCGCATCGTTTCGAAGAATTTTCCGCGACGATCGGTTTTGGTTCGGTTGGGTCGGTGAGACTTTGGAGAATGTACGAGAGTTCCGCATAACGTGGGGTAAATACGATGACTTTCCAGGATTATTTGAATGAGCATCGGAAAGAAATTGTCACGAGCTCTGCCACGCGCCTTGCGGTGATGCTATATGATGAGGCGATTCGCCAACTCAATATTGCGATCAAAGCAGTCAGCGCCGACGATATTGCGACCCGGTACAACGCGACCGCGATGACCGCCAATTTGATCGAACAGCTGCACAGCTCGCTTGATTTTGCCCAGGGTGGTGAAATAGCCGAGCAACTGGGAATGATCTATCGGTTCATCCTGAGCCGACTCCCCCGCATCAATCTCTTCAACGACTCCGAGATTGCAGCGCAGATAATCGACCTGCTCGAGCCACTTCGGGATTCATGGCATGCGCTGGATCAGCATCAGGCCGCAGAACATCGTCGACACGCAGTCAAAGAGCGAGTCGCCGCTGTTGCCTGAAACGACAGCATCATTACATCAGCGTGCGCGTAACCGAGCGCTAAGTAGGCCCCTTGCAACGAACCGAGTGACGACTTCTTCGCAAAAATCAGGTGATTTGGAACAAAAGATGGATATCGCGTCCGTTATCTTGGCCGATCCAACCGAATGCGCGGTGCGAACCCCAAAACCGTTCGCCTCAAACGATTTCTCAGACATGCTCGGCCAGGTTTCGTCTCAAACGACTGGACCCCAAGAACCGCCTTCGGGAAGCGGCAAGGCCGCGGCCTCCGATATCATGAGCGGTTGGAATGCCGTAGGCGCAAGTGAGGCGAACGATCAAAAAGGGACGTCCTCACGTAAGCTCGCGGTGAGCAATGACAACGCACGACCGTCCAAGCGTGCGGCCGACGGCACGGATCCTAACGTTGCCTTGCCAAGCGTTGTTCCGCCGCTTCCTCAAATGGTCGATCAGCCAAGTGGCCAAGCGGCGCAAACCATGGGCGATGGTCAGAGTAGCGCCGTTACAGCACCGACTTCCGCAGCAAACTCGACTGCCCCGAGTCTCGATGCCGCGGGGTTGCAGCTGGCCTCGTCAGATCCGCAAACTCAAAACCTGACCAATGCCACGATCGCCGCGCTTACGCGTCCGGCTGACGCCACCAACGGCTCACTTAACCTCGCGGCGAGCGGCTTGATCGTGAACGTGAAAGTTGGATCGGCCGCCGGGTCCGTCCCATCGCAATCGGTCACAAATCCCGGCGTCCAAGCGGCTCTCGTCGATCCCGCCAATCAAGGCAGTGCATCGGGTGTCCAGGCGGCTGATGGTCGATTTGAGAACCGTGGAGCGGGTGCGGAATCCGGTCCTCCCCCAGTGCAGAATCCATTGTTCGACGGGTCCGGCACTGCTGCCGAACAGGCCTCGCCTGCCGACGCACGGATCGCGGCGTCGAACGGTTCGGCTCAGTCCGCGGCCCTCACGCCAACAAGTGGGCCGTCGGATTCCGGTAAAGCCGCGGACGGGGATGGCCAGAATTTGGCAACGGCGACGCCTTCCTCGAACATGCCGTCGAGCAGCTCGCTCCAGGCATTCGGGCCGCAGTCTCTTCCGGTTTCACAGCCAATTTCATTCGCTCAAAACACTGCGGGAGTCATTGCCACGAGTGCTGCGCCTCCGGCGGTCGAACAGGTCGCAATGCATATCGCCAAGGCGGCAAGCGATGGAGTCAATCACATCCAAATTCAGCTCTCGCCGCAGAATCTTGGCGGCATCGAGGTGCATCTCGATGTCGGCCACGACGGTCATGTGCTGGCTGCCGTCTCAGCCGATCGTCCCGATACCCTGAATCTCCTCCGGCACGACGCGCAAGGCCTCGAACAGGCCCTAAAAAATGCGGGGCTCCGGGCCGATGCCGGCGGCCTCAGCTTCAGTCTGCGCGATCAAGGCAACACCGGGTATCAAGCGCCATTGCAGAATACGGACTCAACTCCCCTCACAACCACGAGCGCCGACTCCACAAGCGCCCCGGCATCGACGCCCGTCAGTTATGCGACAAGCGTGCGGCCCGGCGGCGTCGATATCCAGGTTTAGGAGAACACCACCATGTCTACCTCAACGGTCGGCCAAAACACAGCGTCCGCGGCACTTTTTCCGAATAGTGCCCCAACCTCGAACAACAACGCGGCCGCAAGCATCGCCTCGAGCTTAACGGGTGCGCTCGCCGGCACGACAGGGGCGAGTGCTACGAGCGGAAGCCCCTCGGGTACTACATCGTCGACGTCGAACTCTCTTCCTAGCTTCGGCAACAACTTCAGTACGTTTTTGACGCTGCTGACGACCCAACTGCAGCACCAGGATCCGACCGCGCCGATGGATAGTTCGCAATTCACGAACCAGCTCGTTGAATTCTCCAGCGTCGAGCAGGCGATTCAGGAGAACAGCCAGCTCGGCACCTTAATTTCGCTCCAGCAACAGAACCAGTCCGCCGCTGCGGTGTCTTATCTCGGCAAGACGGTCGAGGTGAGTGGAAACTCGCTTCCCCTTGTCAACAGCGAGGGGCAGTTTTCATACACACTCCAGGGAACGGCGCAGTCGGCGTCGGTGGTAATTACGAACCAGAGCGGCGCCGAGATTCGGACCATGCCTCTCAGCACAGCCAGCGGAAAACAAGTCGTAACGTGGAACGGTCAGGACGACAACGGCAACACTGTGCCCGACGGCGTCTACAACTTCAGCGTCGTTGCGACCGACGCGGCGAACAAGCCGGTGACGAGCACCGCCACATTCTTCGGGCCCGTGACACAGGTAAGCACTGGCGCAAACAATCAGGCCACATTGTTGGTTGGCGGTCAGAGCGTCACCCTGAACAACATCATCTCGGTTGACGAGTCGAGCGGCGCGTCATCGTCAACCCTGGGAAACATCGCGGCAGCGCTTAACTCCCTTGTCAACTGAGCCTGCCCGAAAGGTGTATCGGAAATTTGTGATTTGGATGATACGCGCTAATCGCGCGAAGTAGGAGGTAGACCATGAGTATCTTTGGTGCATTGTATTCGTCGGTATCGGGGCTCGATGCGCAAAGTCAGGCGCTCGGCGTGATTTCGGACAACATCTCGAATTCGAGCACCGTCGGCTACAAGACGACCGACGAGCAATTCTCGACTCTCGTGACCGAGGCGGCGACGCCCACGAACTATACTCCCGGCGGCGTGATGGCCAACCCGCGCCAGCTCATAGATCAACAGGGCTTGCTCCAGGCGTCGAGCTCGCCCACTTCCTTGGCCATCACCGGTCAAGGCTTCTTCGTCGTGAACACCAACGCCAACTCTCAAGGCGGCTCGCCGTTCCTCTTTACGCGTGCGGGCAATTTCACGCCGGATGCGCAGGGTAACCTCGTCAATACTGCCGGCTATTATCTTCAAGGCTTCCCGACGAACGCCGCGGGCGACATTCTAACGAATGATCTCAGCTCGACGGCCGGCTTGCAGACCATAAACGTGGACGGCTTGAACGGGGGTGCCGCCGCAACGCAGAACATTACAATCGCCGCGAATCTGCCGGCAACCGATGCAACCGGCACGACACATGACGTCACGGCGCAGATTTACGATTCGCTCGGTGTCGCCCAGAATCTAACGCTGGAATTCACCAAGACGGCGACGCCCAATCAATGGACGCTCGCTGCAACATCCCTCACCAACGCCGCTACTGGTGCGGCTTCCGGAACCGTGACTTTCGGGCCTGCCACTGTCACTTTCAATCCCGATGGCACCTTCAGTTCATCGACTGCAACGAGCCTCACGATCTCCAATCTTACCTCGGGTGCGGCGAACGACACGATCAACCTCAATCTGGGAACGGCTGGATCGTCAACCGGCCTATCCCAATTTTCCAACAACTTTACCCTGTCGAACGTGACCCAGGACGGCTACACCAACGGCTCCCTCACGGGTGTTTCGATCAACAGCTCCGGGCTCGTGACTGCTACGTTCTCAAATGGACAGACCCGACCGTTCGCACAAATTCCGATCGCTACGTTCCCCGGTCCGGACAGTCTCAAGTCGGTGACCGGAAACGCTTGGCAGGCTACGGCGGGATCGGGGCCGTTCCTGCTTCAGGATGCGGGTAGCGGTGCCGCAGGCACAATTTCCTCTGGCGAACTCGAATCCTCGACCACCGATCTGGCGACCGAGTTTTCGAACATGATCATAACCCAGCAAGCCTATTCGGCGAGCGCACGCGTGCTCACGACTTCGGACCAGATGCTGCAGACGCTCAACCAAGTCCTGCAGTAGGACATTTCATTCGCGGGCAGCCCCGTCGAGGGCGAAGCGGGGTTGCATTGAGCGAATTTGGAGATTTTCCGAACCTTTAACCGTGATCCTTAGCCGTTTTTTAAAAGCCCCAGCGTAGGTTGGCCCTCCAACGGAGATTATTTCGTAGGCGGAGTTCGCAATGATGATCGATCGAGTGCAAAGGCCCAACTCCATACTCGGCCCTGACGGCCGATCGATCACGATTGACGATTTGCCGCCGTCCGGGACTAAGCGGTGGGTTGTTCGTCGTAAGGCCGAAGTCGTCGCCGCGGTACGCGGTGGGTTAATCACCCTCGAGGAAGCGTGCACGCGATATACGCTCTCGGTTGAAGAATTCCTCTCATGGCAGCGGCTGATCGAGCGGCACGGCCTGGCCGGCCTGCGCACGACGCGCATCCAGGACTACCGAGGAGCAGGCGTCTAAGGATTCGTGCAAACTGACGTCATCTGGGCGCCCGCAGCAACTGCTGGCGCTTTTTCCGTGCCATAGCCATTCGTCCTGCGCGCTCGCCAAATAAACGTTCCCACGCGACGGCGGTTGGGCGCGGCGTCTCGGCCGGTGCCCCGGCAACAGGGCGACCCGGCAACAGGGTGACCCGGCAAAATCTGCCGACGAGTTAACGTCTTATTCACCGCCAATTCCCTAATCTCCTCTATGAAAACGCAAATCCAGGCGCCTTGCCATGTCGAGCCAAGGGGCCAGTACGGGACGTGAACGACGGAGTGAACGGTTTGATCCAGCTACTTCGAACATTGGGGGCCGGCCGTGTGGCCGGACTTGGCGCCATTGTCTTGAGCGCGGTTGGATTCTTTGCATTCGTCATGCTGCGCATGACCACACCGGATATGGCGCTGCTCTATAGCGGGCTCGAACCCGAGGACGCCGGCCACATCGTGGCTCAACTCGAACAGCGTAACATTCCTTATGAGCTCAAGGCCAACGGCACCCAAATTATGGTGCCGTCTCCTCAAGTGCCGAACGTCCGCGTCGCGCTCGCCCAAGAAGGGTTGCCCCACGGCGGCACCGTGGGATATGAGATCTTCGACAAACCCGACGCTCTCGGGTCGTCGAACTTTGTTCGCGACATAAATCGCTTGCGCGCGCTCGAGGGCGAATTATCGCGTACAATTCGCTCGATCGACGGCATCAAATCGGCGCGTGTTCACCTCGTATTGCCGCGCCGCGAGCTCTTCAGCGCCGAACGCCAGGAGCCGAGTGCGTCAATAGCGCTGGCCATGCGCACTGCCGAACGGCCTTCGGCGCAAGTGGTGGCCGCCATCCAACACCTCGTCGCTTCCGCTGTGCCGGGACTTAAGTCGGCGCGCGTGTCGGTCATCGATGATCGGGGCACACTGCTTGCCCGCGGCGCTGGCGACGGCAATGACGACAGCCTAGCCGGTCTAAGCAGCGACGAGCGCCGGCGCGCCTATGAGGATCAGGTGCGGCGCAAGATCATCGAAATCCTCGAACCGATCGTGGGCGCCGATCGTGTGCGCGCAGAGGTGACGGCGGACATGGACTTCGACCGTCTTTCCACCACCTCTGAGGAATTCGATCCGAATACGCAAGTTGCGCGTTCAACTCAAAGTGTCACCGACAGTGCTGCGAACTCCGAGGCCCAGCCATCGCAACAACCAGTGACGGCGACGACGAATATTCCGGGCGCCCCGCCCGTCCCTCCGCAATCGCCGCCACAATCGCCCAAGAACAGCAACACCACCGCCCACAACGAAGAGACGACGAATTACGAAATTTCTAAGACGGTGAAGAACTTCGTTCATGAGGCGGGCAACCTGAAGCGGCTCTCAGTCGCGGTTATGCTGGACGGCGTTTACGCGACTGACGTGTCGGGTGCTCACACCTATCAGCCCCGCAGCAAGCAGGAGCTGGATCAACTCACGGCGATGGTTCGCTCGGCCGTCGGAATCGACGATAAGCGCGGCGATCGGCTAGAGCTCATTAACTTGCGCTTCGCGGGCCCGGATGAGGCCAGCGTGCCCGAGGAGAAAATTTCATTTTTTGGCCAATTCTCGCCAAACGATCTTTTCCGCATCGCCGAGATACTCGTGCTCGCACTTGTCGCCATCCTCGTCATCATGCTCGTGATCCGGCCTCTGATGAAGCGGCTCTTTGAAATCAAGCCCGTTGTTGCGTCGGCCACCGGCCAAGGCAGTGCTGCCATGCTTCCAAATCAAGCGGGGGTGACTGCGGCGATCGCCGGACCATCAGGGGGAGATAGCTCAAGATCAAATGTTGGCGATGCCAACCAAATCGAGGAGTCGGGCGGGATCGACATCGGGCAGGTCGAGGGCCGCGTGCGCCGCTCATCGATCAAGAAAGTCGGCGAAATCGTCGAAAAACATCCAGAGGAAGCGGTCGCAATCCTGCGCAACTGGATGGTCCAGGAAAGCTAACGTCGGCAGGGGATTTCCATCATGGCGCCATCGGCACGCGTCCGAGACGATTACAAAAGCCTGTCGGGAGCGGAAAAAGCCGCGATCCTCATGCTTGCGCTCGGCGAGGAAAACGCGACGAAGCTGTTCTCGCTCATGCACGAAGACGAGATCCGCGAGCTCTCCAATCACATGGCAAATCTCGGCACTGTAAGTTCGAACGTAGTGGAACGGCTGTTCGTTGACTTTGCCGAGATGATTTCGTCGACCGGTGCTCTCATGGGCACCTTCGAGAGCACAGAACGTCTCCTCATGAAGGTTCTCGACCGCAACAAAGTCGATACGATCATGGAGGAAATTCGCGGTCCAGCCGGTCGGACGATGTGGGACAAACTCGCGAACGTCAGTGAGACCGTTCTGGCGAGCTACCTCAAGAATGAATATCCGCAAACGGTCGCCGTTGTACTTTCCAAAATCCGCCCGGAGCACGCTGCACGCGTGCTCGCACACCTGCCCGAGAACTTCACGATGGAAGTAATCATGCGGATGTTGCGAATGGAGTCGGTCCAGAAAGACGTCCTTGATGACGTCGAGCGCACGCTTCGGACGGAATTCATGAGCAACCTCGCGCGAACCAATCGGCGCGATGCCCATGAGGTCATGGCGGAGATCTTCAACAACCTGGACCGGAGCACCGAAGCCCGCTTCCTTACTGCACTCGAGGAGCGCAACAAGGATTCGGCCGAACGCATCAGAGCCCTCATGTTCACATTCGAGGATCTCGGCAAGCTCGACCCGTCGAGCGTGCAAACGCTGCTTCGTGGTGTGGAGAAGGACAAGCTCGCTATGGCGCTCAAGGGCGCATCCGAAGGCCTCCGCGATCTCTTCTTCAGCAACATGTCGGAACGCGCCGGCAAACTCCTTAAGGAGGAGATGGAGTCGATGGGACCGGTCCGCCTCAAGGATGTGGATGAGGCGCAAATGGCCATGGTGGCGCTCGCAAAAGAGCTGGCGGCCAAAGGCGAGATCATGATTGCGGACAACAAGGAAGATGACGAGCTGATCTATTAAGTGGATGGAAGATCTATGACCGCGGCCCATAAATTTCTCTTTGATCGCTCGTTTGACGATGCCGTTGCCGGCGAGGACGAGGCGAGGACCGTCAAGCGATATACCGAAAGCGATCTTGCGGCGGCGTGCGCCGCAGCCCGTTTGGCAGGTCGCGAGGAAGGCCACTCGACGGCGAATGCTGCAGCCATGGGGAGCATCGGGGCGAGTACCGCACGCGCGCTGCAAACGGCAGCGCAGGAGATCGGCAAACTCGGTATTGCGCGCACGGACGCTGAGCGTGCGATGACCGCCGCAGGCCTTCAGCTCGCGGCCGCCATCGCGCGCAAGGCTATCCCGGAAATCGCCCGTCGGAATGGGATTGCCGAGATTGAAGCACTGGTTTCCGATTGCCTTGCCCAATTGATCGACGAGCCTCGAATCGTCATTCGCGTGCATGATTCCCTGCTCGACTCTCTGGACGAGCGTGTTCGCACGCTGGCGCGGGCGGCCGGCTTCGAAGGGAAGCTCGTTCTCGTTGCCGACGCGGCACTCGGTCTTGGCGACTGCCGGATCGAATGGGCCGATGGAGGAGTGGAGCGCAATCTTCGACGACTGTTCGATGAGATCGACGCGGCGGTGGCGCGGTCCATCGGCCAGAAAGACCCTCAAATGCCTGAATATTCGAAGGACCCTTAGGAGAATCCCATGCCCGATGAAAATCTTGAACTTAAGGAATTGGACACTTTGGCGGCTGCGGCCGGCGAAGAGTCCGACGGATCCCCCGAGGGCCGTCAGGCGCGCGGGGCCAAGGAGCTCGAGGCCGTTTACGATATCCCCGTTCAGGTGTCCGCCGTACTCGGCCGGGCCTCTTTGCAAGTGAGCCAGCTTCTGAAGCTTGGGCGTGGCGCCGTCGTCGAGCTCGATCGCAAGGTCGGCGAAGCGATCGACATCTACGTCAACAACCGCTTGATCGCACGTGGTGAAGTGGTCGTCGTGGACGAGCGGCTCGGTATTACCATGACCGAAATCATCAAGACGGATCGCTCGGCTTGAGCATCGATACAACTGTCCCGAAGCCGGCCGCGCAGACGCGCGGTGCCGCCCGATCGTCGGCAGCGCCCGCTAATCGAGTCGGGCGTGCCCGGCCGCGCACCACACGCGTCGCGCAAACAGGGTCGGCTCGGCTTCGCATCGACGCCGGCACATTGCTCGGGCTCGCAATGGGTTCAACGTTGATTGTCTCGGCTATCATGGCCGGTGGCTCGCTCGTCGCGTTTTTCAATTTTCCAGCCCTTTTGATTGTTCTCGGGGGCACGCTCGCGGTGGTGATCGTTTCCTATTCCCTGCCCGAAACCCTGCGCGCATTTGCCGCAATGCCGCGCGCAGCAATTCGCACGAGCCGCGATCCCGGCGCGGCGGCTGCCGAAATCCTTCGCCTTGCAGATACAGCTCGACGGTTCAATTTGATCGGCCTCGAAGAGTCGTTGCCGCGGCTCGCCGAAGAAGTTTTTCTCCATCGCGCGATCTCAATGGCTTGCGAAGGCACGCCGGGTGACGTCATAGAGCAGATATTGCGGCGCGAACTCGACGCCACACGTCGGCGGCACCAACGGTCGATTGCGGTTCTGCGCCGTGCCGCCGAAGTAGCGCCCGCCATGGGACTGATCGGAACGCTCATCGGCCTCGTTCAAATGCTTGGCCGTCTCCAAGATCCGCACGCAATTGGGCCCGCGATGGCGATCGCACTGCTCGGGACGCTTTACGGCGCCATGCTCGCGCATTTGGTGTTCAATCCGCTGGCGACGAAGCTCGAGCGCAATTCCGGTGAGGAATCGCTTGTCAAGACAATCTATGTGCTCGGTGCCGGATCGATTGGACGCCACGAGCCCCCGCGAAGGCTCGAGCGCACGATAAATGCGCTTTTGCCGCCGTCGAAGCGACTACGCTTCTTCGATTAATCTGACTGAGTGGAGTGAGACCATGCGACTTCTTATTATTGGCTCTTTGGACGGCTATATCGGAGCGGCAGGCAAGATCGCCCTCGCGCGGGGGGCCAAGGTCTCCCATGCGAGCGATGTTGAGTCCGGCCTCAATGCCATTCGCGCCGGTCATGGGGCCGAGCTCGTCATGGTCGACGTGAAGCAGGACCTGCGCCGCTTCATCGATTCCCTTAAAGCCGAACGGATTTCGATTCCTGTCGTCGCCTGCGGCATCGGTACCGATTCGAACGCGGCCGTGGCTGCAATCAAGGCGGGAGCGAAGGAATATATTCCACTTCCACCTGACGAAGAGTTGATCGCTGCCGTCCTCGAGGCAGTAACCGAGGAAAGTCATGCGATCGTGCACCGCGATCCGAGCATGACGGCGCTCTTGGCGACCGCGGATACCATCGCAACCTCCGACGCGACGGTGCTGATCACGGGCGAAAGTGGCACCGGAAAGGAGTTGCTCGCGCGCCATATCCATCGCAAGAGCAAACGCGCGAACCAACGTTTCGTCTCGGTGAACTGTGCCGCAATTCCGGACAATCTACTCGAGTCGGAGTTATTCGGTCACGAGAAGGGCGCATTTACG
>DASPOR010000214.1 GCA_035625915.1 Alphaproteobacteria bacterium
TTGGTCCGCTATATACGCCAAGGCGGTCACGCGTGGCCTGAGCAGCCCACTGCCGGAGCGAATGGAGACACGATGACTGAGAAGGTAGCGCAAGGGCGATCCAATCGGCCAAAACTGCCTGTATATCTCGATTATCAGGCAACAACGCCGGTCGACTCCCGGGTGCTTGCGGCGATGGTGCCATATTTCACGGAAAAGTTCGGCAATCCCAGTTCGACCAGCTACAGCTTAGGGCGCGAGGCGGCACTTGCCGTTGAATACGCGCGGGCTCAACTCGCGGAAATCATTGGCGCCGACCCGCGCGAGATCGTCTTTACTTCGGGTGCGACGGAATCGAACAATCTCGCGATCAAGGGTGTGGCGAATTTCGCCCATGAGACGCGCCGCCACATCATCGCGGCGACGACCGAGCACAAATGCGTTCTGGAAAGCTGCCGCTCCCTTGAAGAAAAAGGCTTTCGCGTGAGCTATCTACCGGTCGGACGGAATGGGCTCATCGATCTTCAGCGCCTCGACGACGAGATTGGCGACGACACCCTTCTTGTCTCGATCATGGCGGTCAACAACGAGATCGGCGTAATCCAGCCCCTGACCGAGATCGGCGCACTCTGCCGAGCTAAGGGCGTTTATTTCCATAGCGACGCAGCCCAAGCGATTGGACGTATACCGATCGACGTTGACGCCATGGCGGTCGATCTCCTGAGCATTTCGGGGCACAAGATTTATGGCCCCAAGGGAATCGGGGCGCTTTACGTGCGTCGGCGGCCGCGTGTCCGCTTAGAGCCGCTTTTAAGCGGCGGCGGGCAAGAGCGTGGCCTGCGCTCAGGTACGCTGCCGGCACCTCTCTGTGTCGGCATTGGTGTTGCTGCGGCGTTAGCGAGCGCAGAGATGGCTGACGAGGCAGTGCGCCTGCGCGACTTGCGCGACCGACTCTATTCTGGCCTTAAGGAGCGGATTCCCGATCTTTTAGTCAACGGAGATGAACGACGCCGTATCGCCGGCAACCTCAATGTCGCCTTTCCGGGCATCGGCGCGGACAAACTAATTGAGAACCTTCCGGATTTGGCGGTTTCTACAGGTTCTGCCTGTACTTCGACATCCGTTGAGCCCTCCTATGTCCTGCGCGCGATGGGGCTCGACGACGCCCTTGCGGGTGCGAGCTTGCGATTTGGTCTCGGAAGGTTTACCCAAGCCGCCGAGATCGATTATGCGACCCAAGCGATCGCCGACGCGGTCGAGCGACTCCGTCTCGGGACCGCGGAAATCCCCGCTAGAGAGCGCATGAAAGACAGGTGAGCCCGAGACGGGCATCACCGGTTCGGCAGTCAGACGGAGCGGATACGAGATGCCCAGGATGGTGTTTATCGAGCGAGATGGCACACGTAAGGAGGTCGAAGCACCAATTGGCCTTTCCGTTCTTGAGATCGCCCACCGCAATGATATCGACCTGGAGGGAGCATGCGAAGGCTCGCTCGCCTGCTCGACCTGTCATGTCATCGTCGAACCCGAGTGGTCCGACCTGCTCGTCGAACCGACCGATGACGAAGAGGACATGCTCGATCTTGCCTTCGGCCTCACCAAGACCTCGCGGCTCGGCTGCCAGATCAAAATGACGGATGAGCTCGATGGATTGACCGTCCGACTGCCCGCGGGCAGTCGCAACATGATGGCCAGCGGCTGAGTCGGGTTCCAGACAGTTCGCAATTGGCTACGCTAATTCGGCGCGCGGCGCATTTGCAGTCCCCCTCCGATGGCTTATATTCGCGGCCATGATGACGCGCAGTGAAGCAACGGGTGGTTCCGGAAAGCGGATCGTCGTCGCCATGTCGGGTGGCGTCGACAGCTCGGCCGTGGCTGCCATTCTGCAGGCAGAGGGCTATGAGGTCGTGGGCGTTACGCTCCAGCTCTACGATCACGGCGCTGCTGCAGGGCGAAGGAGCGCGTGTTGCGCCGGACAAGACATTTACGATGCTCGGCGCGTTGCGGAGCGGCTCGACATTCCCCATTACGTGCTCGACTATGAGGCTCGTTTCCGCAAGGAGGTGATCGAGGATTTCGCGGCGAGTTACGTGGCCGGGGAGACCCCTATCCCATGCGTGCGCTGCAACGAGCGGATCAAGTTTCGCGACCTCCTCGCTGTTGCCAGAGACCTCGGTGCTGAGGCACTTGCGACCGGCCATTACGTGCGCCGGGTCGAGGGTGCCGGCGGGCCGGAGCTTCACCGCGCCGTCGATGAGAGCCGGGATCAAAGTTACTTCCTTTTTGCGACGAGCCGCGAGCAGCTCGACGCCCTGCGCTTTCCCTTGGGCAATATGCCGAAGCGGGAAACGCGAGCGCTTGCACAGCGCTTCGGCCTTCCCGTGGCCGACAAGCCCGACAGCCAGGATATTTGCTTCGTGCCGAGCGGGTCCTATGCGCAGATCGTCGAAAAGCTCCGGCCCGATGCGGCAACCCCGGGAGAAATCGTCGACCTCGAAGGCCGCGTGATCGGGCGGCACGGTGGCATCATTCATTTCACGGTGGGCCAGCGTCGCGGCCTCAATGTCGGGGGGTGTGCGGAGCCCCTCTACGTGGTGCGCCTGGACGCTGCCCGCCATCATGTGGTGGTCGGGCCGCGTAACGCCTTGGGGCGCTCGACCGTGGCACTGCGCGAGGTCAATTGGCTCAGCGCCCAACCGTTAGGCCCGGAAGGACTTCGGGTCACAGCCAGGCTTCGCTCGACGCACCGTCCGGCCGATGCCACCATCGTTCCGTGCGATGGCGGACGTGCAGCACTTCGATTCGATGAGCCGCAGCACGGTACCGCACCAGGCCAGGCGGCGGTCTTCTACGATGGAACGCGGCTTCTGGGCGGGGGCTGGATCGCCCCCGCCGAGGAAGTCCCCGTTGCGGCCTGAGCGACAAATTCGGGGAGAATCCAATGAGTTTGGAAAGCCTGACCGAGGAACTGCGCCGGCGCGTTACTCAAAGCCCGCCCCTTGGCCACAAAGTCAAATTCGACCTCGGTGATGACGGTACGATCCTTTGGGATGGTACGGCGACCCCGCCTCTCATCTCGAACGCCGACGAGGAGGCTGAAACCACGATCAGGCTCTCGGCAGAGAATTTCGAGAAACTGATGACCGGCGGCCTCGACCCGACCATGGCGTTCATGCTCGGCAAGCTTAAGGTCGACGGGAAGATGGGTGTGGCAATGAAGATTGGCTCCTTTCTCGGCGAATGAATGGTCTTCTCGGCAAGTTGCCCGTACGCGCTTGACAGCTTGTCTGCTTTGGCCCTATAGGCGCATCCTCCGATCCGAGCCGCCATAGCGGCGCCTCCTGTGGCGGAGTAGCTCAGCTGGTTAGAGCAGCGGAATCATAATCCGTGTGTCGGGGGTTCAAGTCCCTCCTCCGCTACCAACAAAATCAAGGGCTTGGCTATCCGCCAAGCCCTTTTTCATGTTGCAGCTCGTTCCGATGTTTTCCAAGAGGCCGCGGTGAAACTCGAGCGATCTCACGCTACGCGAACGCAAGTCGCATTGCATTCCGCGCGCAAATGCTGCTCGCTTATTTGATGGTTAGCACGCTATCGTTATGATCTCAACCACGTGAGGGATCCTCGAAGTTCTTATTGGGGAAGGTGGACCTGGCCCCTCAGGGGCGATGCGGTGTCGCGACTATCGCGGCGTGGTTTTGATCCAAGCGGCGATTCCGGCGAGTATTTCTGCGCGCAGGGCGTCACTATGGCTGACCATCCACGGTTGAGTCGGCACACCAGACTATCACCACAGCGTGCATAATCGCGACTTTCCGTCCCGATTACATCGACTGTGGGCGAACTGACGTTCGGCAGTTGGGTATGGACTCATGGCACCGCTAGGCCGGAAAATATTTTCGTGAAGCTGATCGTCGCGTCCTGTCCAGGTCGCCCGTCATCTTGACGCAGCGATTCGGCCGCCATTTGGCACGAATTCCACCGATGACAACGACAAAGAGAAATGAACGGAGGCCACGATGATAAATCTTACGCGCCGGCAAACTTTGAAGAGTGCTGTCGCAACCGCGGCAGTTGGGATCCTTGGCGGCACACTCGGCTCAATCGGGCGTGCATCGGCTGCCACCGATCTCACCTGCGTCGAATGGGGCGGCGATGTCGTCAACGCCATGAAGAAAATCGAAGCGACGCAACACAACGTGAAGGTCAACTGGGTGCTGCACCAGGGCGGTTCGGGCGCCATTCTCCCCAAGATAAAGTCGACTTGGCCGAAGGCCGAATACGATTATGTCGCCGGTTGGGAAGGCTCGTTCAACGGCATGATCAAGGAGGATTGGCTGGTTCCCGTGACGGTCGAATCAGTGCCGAATCTTGCCGACATTCCGAAGAAGATCATCGTCAAGAACGCAAAAGGCGATTGGGAGGCTGTCCCGCGCGCGGTCGGCGGTATTTACATCGCGTATCGCAAGGACATCAGCCCGGTTGAGGTCAAGAGCATCGATGACCTCTTCGACCCGAAATTGAAAGGCAAAGTCTGTTGGCCGGGGCCCACGCAAGCCATGATGTTGCCCTTGGTGGCACTGTCGCTCCATGCTGGGGGCAATGAGAACAACATGGATCCCGGGTTCGCGCTCATGAAAAAGCTGGCCCAATCGGGGAATATTGGCCGCGTCGGCGTCACGGACACGGATTTTTCGACGTCGCTGACGAGCGGGGAAACCGCCGTCGGATTTTATTCCGAGCCGCAGTTGACCGACGTTGCCAAGGCCTTCCCGCTCGTACGACTCACGAAGCAGGCGGGTGTACCGTGCTTCCTTTATCAGAGCGGCTTTGCCGTATTGAAAAATCGGCCAAACACGGCGGCCACGTTGGAGTTCATCAACTATTGCATCAGCCCGGAAATGAGCAGCCTCTATGCCGAAGTGGCCGGAGAGGCGCCGCTTAATGTCAAAGCCAAGACGCCAGACAGCCTCAAGCATCTCTCTTTTACGCCCGAGGAAATGGACAAGTACGTCTATGTCCCCGATTTCAATGTGGTGCTGGCGCAACAGGACGCTTGGAGCAAGCGCTGGGAAAACGAGATCGCTCCCTTGCTTTAGAGCGCCTGCCGTGTTGGATTTGGACCGGAGCCGCTGCAAATGGCAATGAATCCTAGCCGCGGCTCCGTCCCGCTCCTCATTCCCGCCGTTACGGTTTTCATGGGCCTTTTTTTCCTGCCCATGGCGGGGCTTTTTCTCGAAAGCTTGCGGCTCTATACGCCAGGCAGCATCGGCTCAACCGCCAATGCTCCCTTCACACTTGCCAACTATACGGAGCTGCTCACGCCGTCTTTCGCAGAATTCTTTTTCGAAACACTTCGCATCAGCCTCTTGGCATCCTTGGTCGGCATGCTTTTCGCGTTCCCGCTCGCATACTGGATCATCCGGCGATTATCCGCGCGCTGGCGGGCGATCGCAGTCGGCTTTTTCGTCACCTTGATGTTCCTGAGTGTGCTGGTGCGCACCTATGCACTCGAACTCACCTTTGGCGCCGCCGGCCCTTTGCGCCCGTTACTGCTTTCGATGGGCATCTCCCCCAACAGTCGATTCTACATTGAGATCCTCGTCGGGGGCGGACTGCTTCATTACATCGTGCCCATGGCCACGCTCACACTGTTGGGGACGATCCAGAATGTCGACCCCAGGCTTGTCGATGCGGCGCAAGCCCTTGGTGCGCCGGGCTGGAAGGCGCATCTGAGCATCACATTGCCACTTTGCATGCGCGGCCTGCTCGCCGCCTTTCTTTTCGCCTTCACCTTCTCCATTAGTGCCTTTGTGATACCCATGATCCTGGGGAAGGGGCGCGTCCTGTTTATTTCCAACCTGATTTACAACCGATTCAGCGAGATCGCCGACTATCCTAGCGGTGCGGCGATATCGATGGTGCTGTTTTTCGTGGCACTTGCGATTGTATACGTGACGTCTCGCCAAGTGGCGAAGCGATGGAACTCATGAGCGGACGCCTGCTCGACAATGTCTTTTGGCTGGCGGGTCTGTTGATGGTCGGTGTGATTATCTGCTTCCTTATCACGCCGATCATTGTGACCACGATCATGGCCTTCGATGCGCGGGCTTACCTTGGCCCGCTGCCCCCGCCTGCGCTGTCGTTTCGCTGGTTCGCGCAGTTTTTCTCCGACGATTATTTTCTGCGTGGATTGACGACAAGCATTCAGCTCGCCGTCATCTCCGTCGCGGTATCGGTCTCGATCGGGATATCGACGGCCATCGCAGTCGATCGAGTGAGTTTCGCGGGCAAGGACGCACTGATATCCCTTTTCCTCTCGCCCCTTCTCGTACCGCCGGTCGTCATCGGATTCGCACTTCTGCTCTTTCTCTCTCACTTGGGCTTGGTCAACGGCCTTGCACGTTTGATGTGCGGCCATATCATCATCACCGCACCCTATACAATCCGCGCAACGTTGGCAGGACTGTCGGGCATCGATCGCTCGCTTACTGAAGCAGCGTTGATCCTAGGCGCCACGGAACGCCGCGCCTTTTGGGATGTAACATTTCCGCTTGCCCGGACGAGCATCGTTAGCGGCGCCATTTTTGCGTTTGCCGTTTCCTTGGACGATGTAGCGGTTTCGATCATGCTGACAGACGCAAACACCTATTCGCTGCCGGTTGCGCTCATAAGCAGCATGCGCGCGAATTTCGACCTCAGTATCGCTGCAGCATCGGTGATGCTGATGCTCGTGACCCTTACGCTGATCCTCGTCCTTGACAGGTTTGTCGGCTTCAATCGTGTCATCGGCCAAGGCGTTTTCCGATCATAGTGGGCCCCATGCAACCTCCTCTTGAAAAAATCATCGAGTTCCGCAACGTTATAAAACGGTTTGGCGCCACGAGTGCCGTGGACAATGTGACATTCAGCGTCGACGCCGGTGCCACGGTTTCGCTGCTCGGGCCGAGTGGGTGCGGCAAGACCACGACGCTGCGCCTCATCTCCGGTTTTGAGGACCCCGACGAAGGGACCATCGAGATTGCCGGCGAATCCATGCTCGGCAAACGTCCCTACGAGCGCAACGTGGGTCTGTTGTTTCAACATTATGCACTCTTTCCCCACATGACGGTCGCCGAGAATATTGCCTATGGCCTGAAGCACCGACATTGGCCCAAAGCCGAAATCGGCGGCCGTGTACGGGAAATGTTGCGGCTTGTGCAGTTGCAAGGATTCGAGGATCGGCGACCCGGCCAGATGAGCGGCGGCCAGCAGCAGCGCGTGGCGCTCGCTCGCGTGCTTGCGACAGGGCCCAAGCTTGTCCTCCTCGACGAACCGCTGTCGGCGCTGGACGCCAAGCTGCGCGAGGAACTTCGCCTTGAACTAAAACAGATTTTGACGGCCGTCGGTTCGACGACGATCGTGGTCACACACGATCAGGATGAAGCGATGAGCCTCGCCGACCATATCATTGTGATGAATCGCGGCCGGATCGAGCAACAGGGTACGCCGGACGAGATATATATGCGGCCACAGAGCGCCTTCGTGGCAGCCTTCATCGGCCGAACCAATTGGTTTCACGGCCGTATATCGGGGACGCCGGGGGACGCCTTCCTTCGCCTTACCACCGATGCCGGCACGGTGCTTGCCATCCCAGGCCCTGGCCCCCAAAGAAGTGAAAAGTGGAGCGTTTGTATTCGGCCTGAACGAATTTCGGTTGCATCGGTCGAAGCAGACGCTAATAGGCCCGGCGACAATCTGCTGCGTGGTCAAGTTGTCGACGTCGTCAACATGGGTGCCGAAATTCACTACATCGTCGATGGCGCTGAAGGACGGGCGATGGTGGTCGAACCCAATCGTGAGGGGCCGCGTGTGCGCAAGGGCGATAACGTCCGTCTGTTCTTTCGCGCTGAGGATTGCGTCGTCCTTGCGCAAGGCGACGGCTGAGCGAGCATATTAAAGCGTTCTTCAGATTGACTTCGACGCGTCGGGCACGAAACGGACGACCATTTCATACCTCATACCAAGCGTGACGCCGCTCCTCGGCCGGCCTCATTCTTGTCGCGATTGGCGTGGGAGGATTTGACCGTGGCGGTCGTCGGTTTTCCGGCAACCCCGTCACGGTGGGCACGATAGAGTTCATGTACGAAGGCAGATAAAACGGGCGAGTGCCGTTCTGTCTTGCGGGTCGCGAGGTAGATCGGATTCTGGTAGCCCAGTTTTCGCTCGAGCAGCGGGCGCATCAGGTCGCGTTCCACCCAGTGCTCCGCATAATGCTGGGGCAGGAAGCCGATATATCGACCGGTAAGAATGAACAACGCAACACTTTCCATCAGATCGCCGACCGCCGTCGAAGCCAAGCGCAAGCCTACGGGAAACTTGTTGGGTGCGGCATAGGCGCGGCGAACGAATTGCTGATTCCTCAGCTCGGCAATACCGACCTCCCCGCTGTTTTGGAATAGGGGATGTCCGCGCCCGCAGTAGAGAACCTGACGCTCTTCGAATATGTCATCGTAGGTAAGATATGGCGAGTGTCGCCCACAGGCGCCGAGCCCGAGATCGAATCGGCCATCGAGTACTGTCCGCTCAAGTTCCGTCGGCGAAATAACGTGGATCGAGATTTGCACCTCTGGAGCACGGGCGTTGAAGGCCATGACCGCTTCATGCAAGTGGGACATGGGATTGGTGATCAGATTGTCGACGATCCCGATGTCCAGTGTCCCGACGAGGCAATTTCGAACGGCGCCCGCTTCCGAGCGAAATTCATCGAGTGAGGCAAACAGCCGTTGGCTTGCCTGGTAAATCAATTGACCCTTTTCGGTCAGTCTGAATCCAGCTCGACCGCGTTGGCAAAGCCGTACGCCCAGGCGTTGCTCAAGTGCTGTCATATGGGTGCTGATAGTTGACTGGCCGACATTGAGTTCAATCTGTGCAGCCGAGAACCCGCCGGCCTCGACGACTTTCGAAAAGACCTTGAGCAAGCGTATATCGCCTTCGCTGAGGTTCCCAAGCATTGGTCCGTTCCTTACATTGATTTTTCCTCATATCAATCTACGTCGAACTACAATTCGACCATTGTCTATTGTAGCGCGTCGCCAAGCAAGGCATCTTGACCTGTCTCGCCCCGACAAGATCTCTTGTCGGGAATATTCCATCGGTTGAGGAGCGGGTCGAAGGCCATGGCGACATGCGGCGAATTGTTGGTACGGCTGCTCGAGGCCTACGGTGTCGAGCTGGTATTCGGCATACCCGGCGTGCATACCGTCGAACTCTACCGGGGTTTGCCGGCGACCCGGATCCGCCATATAACCCCGCGCCATGAGCAGGGGGCGGGGTTCATGGCCGACGGCTACGCCCGGGTGACGGGCAAACCCGGCGTCTGCTTCATCGTCACAGGTCCGGGCATGACCAACATTCTGACCGCGATGGGTCAGGCGTATGCCGATTCCGTCCCTATGCTGGTGATCTCGAGCGTCAATCGCCGCGAGCATTTGGCCATGGGCGACGGCCGGCTGCACGAGCTTCCCTCCCAACGCAATCTAGCAGCGGGCGCCGCCGCCTTCAGCCACACCTTGCTGCGCGCCGATCAATTGCCGCAGGTATTGGCGCGCGCCTTCGCGGTTTTCGCGAGCGCTCGGCCGCGCCCTGTTCATATCGAAATTCCAATCGACGTGATTGCGGAGCCGCTTGACCCTGCGATCATGACCGTGCGGCCCTTGCCCAGCCCGCCCGCGGCGCCACCCGCCTCAGTGGAGCGTGCCCGCCTCTGGTTAGCCAACGCAAAGAGTCCTCTTGTGATCTTAGGGGGTGGTGCTGTCGGTGCTGCAAGAGAGGCGCTGGCACTTGTCGAATTTCTCGATGCGCCGGTCGTCCATACCGTCAACGCCAAAGGAATTCTGCCGCCCGGGCATCCCCTGTGGGCCGGTCAGAATATGGCGTTTGCGCCAATCCGCGAGGCGATAGGTCGAGCCGACGTGGTGCTAGCGGTGGGCACCGAATTTGGCGAAACCGAAATGTATCCCGATCCTCAACCACTCGTCTTCGCGGGCAAGCTCATTCGCGTCGACATCGATCCCGAACAATTGGTCCGTGGGTTTCCGGCGACACTTCCGATCCTATCCGATGCGCGTTCGGTCCTGTCCGAGATCAATGGCGCACTTGGAGTGGGGAAAGGCGGAAACGTCCGGCCTGATAGCCCCGGCGCACGGCGTGCCGCTGAGATACGGCACGCTGCAGCCAAGCACTGGTGGCCGGCCATCGCCCTCCACCAGCGCATCGCACGGGCAATCCAGGAGAGTCTACCCAACGTCATCATCGTCGGCGATTCGGCCGAACCGGTCTATGCACTCAATCAATGTTACGAATCGCCGCAGCCTCGTTCCTATTTCACCTCGAGCACGGGCTACGGCACCCTAGGTTATGCCTTGCCGGCCGGGGTCGGCGCGCAACTTGCAGCCCCGGACCGACCGGTGGTGGCGCTCGTCGGGGACGGCGGATTTCAGTTCACTGTGGGGGAGCTTGCTGCCGCGGTCGAGGCCAAGGTCCCGTTGATCGTGTTGCTGTGGAACAACGAGGGCTATGGCGAGATCAAGTCCTATATGATCGAACGCCAGATAGCGCCCATCGGGGTCGACATTTTCACACCGGATTTCCTTGCGATCGCAAAAGGCTTCGGCTGCCAAGCCGCGCGCGCAGAGAGTTTCGAGCAATTGGCCCAATTACTGAAATCATCGGTCAAGCGAACCGCCCCGACATTGATCGAAATTCGCGCCGATGCTGCCTTTTTGAAGGTTTGATCAGGTTCAGTCTTACCCGCCGCACGAATAAAGGAAGCGAAATCGGTGCTCCGCAGGCCGCACGCCTATGGTTCGACCCCATGGCTACGTTCTTGCGTTCGTGCGGCCATCTCTGGCGAGTACGCGATCGTATGTGACCCTTCGCGAAACGTCTCGAAGGACTGCGTCCAAGCCGCCTTGGGCCAGCGAAATTCGGCGCGCCCGCTCGCGACATGATAGACAGCCGTGTATAGCGTGCCGAACCCTCTTTCATACTCGGTGGAGTAAAGCGGCGGCTTGTGAAAATCGGCGATCAACTCGTCGAGGCTGTCGTGTTTGCGGCCTAAACGCATTTGGAGATGACGCTCGCGTTCCAAACTATTTGTAAAAGCGGCGTGCCGATGCCATTCGACATGCCCCTGATGATTGGTAGCAAGCGGCGAACCGCTTATCACTGCCGGGCGGTTGGGCGACAGATAAACCGTTCGAATGCTTCCCAAGCGATCGACAATAGTCACGTTGTATGCCATATGCGTTGGCACGCGCGTCAACACTGAAGCCGCCTCCGCGGCGGTCTCGGCAAACTCGAGGACGTATCGTAGGATAAGCGGCGTTCCGAAACCGTCAGCCACGGCGCGGCGGCCGCCGAATGTCAGTGAAACGGCAAGCCCGGCATCGTTCATGCCGTCGAGTACGCCCCATGCGCAATCGCTCATCGCAATCACGCGCCGGCTGTTCCAGCGCGTGCACCAGAGTGTGCCCTCGCACAACCACGGCGCATAGTCGTAATTGCGAATGAGGATCGGCTCCTCGCCAAGCCAAACCAACTGTGAGCATCCGACTAGATACGATGGCGGGCAATAGAGACTGAGGAATCGGGCGGCGAGTTCATCGCCTTCGACGAGTTTGCATAGCCGCTCGTAGGTCGGCAATAGTTCGGGCATGGCATCCTTGAGCGCACGATAGGACGACCCATAAGGTCGCCTCGCCCCGTCGCCCTCCGAGAGAAACCAGTTTCGGTAGGCCGGCCAGTTCTTTTCAAAGAGAGTACGCCATTTGTGCCCCGGCTTCACTTCAGCCAGGGCCTGAAAGGAAAGCTTCACGACCTCTTATCCTTTGCACTTCGATCCATTGCTATTCTCGGTCGCGGCTTCCTTTGCATCAGCATCAGCTACGCAGTGCGTCCCGAAGCGAATCTAGTGAATCTCCGGCCCCACTCTACATCCACCACTAGAGGATCTTGAACTGGGTGTTGACGGCGACCGGTGGGGCCGCGACTTCGGCCGTGGCAAGCGACCGGCCGATGAAATGTGCCCGGATGCCCTTGATCCACGCTTTCGCGCGATCGTTGAGTTTGAAATCGTCGGTCATGAGGCGGCCACGCGTAATGAGAATCCCAAGGTCGGCGCCCTTATATCGATAGTCGCCCGCACCGCTTATTCGCAGAAAGAAGGCCTCTCTTTCGCTTCCGACCGCTCGGCGATGGTAGTCGAATCGGTCATAAGCCAAGGTGCCATCATCGCGCATGCGCCAGATCCCCGACTCGGGTGCCGCGATCACGACGTCGACACTGTCTTCGGGATGCTTGATCACCATTTGGCTCCAACTGTCGATGTTCTCGGGATCGGACCAGCGCTTGTTGAGCTCGTCGACGTCAAGCTTGAACTTAGCACCCGAGCATTCGAGCAAATGGAAGACGAAAAGTGGAGCGTCTGCATGCGCGAATGCAGCATGATTTGTCATCGAACTCGCGCCCGTGACGCGCGGGTTGAGTTCCCCAAGATAAATCTTGCCGCTATCTTGGTCGATTAGGAAATCGAGCTCGAAATAACCGCGATAGCCTTCCTTGCGGAGCTGCTCCCCGAATTGGAAGGTGTATTGCCGCGCTTTATTGCGAATGGCCTGAGTGAAGGAACTGGGGAAGATTTCGTTGCCGCACCAGCCGCCGCGATAGGGCGTCAATTCGGCGAATCCCACCAGTTCGGTCATCAGTGGACCGACGATCGTTCCTTGCTTGGTCGTGCATGCTTCAATTGCCGCGCTGCGGCAGTTGATGCGCTTCATGACTTTGACTTCCGGCTCCGCGGCTATTTCGTCGGCATGTTTTCGGTAATCCGCTTCCTTGGATATGAAGAAAGTCGTATGGCCCGAATCGCCGAATGCGGTCTGGACAACGAGGTCGCTGCCCAATTTGGCGCGGACCGCTACCGAACGCAGATCCGCATAGCTCCCAATCTTGGCGAGCGCGTTTGGAACGCTTGGCACGCGGGCTTTATTGCCGATTCGCACGGTTTCGACTTTGTTGTCGACGCGGTTGCGCAACGCGGCCGGCGGGAACCATATTTCCAGGCCCAGTTTGCGGGCAAGCGTCTCGGTAGTCTCGTCGAACATGAGAAAACATGCTTTGGCGCCATCGCCGCGGCGCTTGATGTACTCGATGACCTCCCTGTGTTGGAGCAGGTAATTGTTGATGTCCTCGATGCTCGTAAATTCGCGGTGAGGAATCTTACTCGGCACGAAGGTATTCGGATGGCGCCCATCGTAGCAGTCTATGTAGCAAACAAATTTGAAATTCTTGACCCACTCGTCCATTCCGAGCAGGTTGAAATTCGTGGCGCTGATAAAGTAGATGGGCGTTTCGTTGCGATGGAAGAACCGCCGGATATCGGAGATGCCGTTAAGTTGCTTTGCCATACTCCCCTCCTCGCAGGCTCGACGCCTCGAAGACGTCTCAATCGTCGCTCGCCGCCGCAGAAACGCTCGCCTTCGCCGCTGCGGTTGGCTTCGTCGCCGCTGTGAGTGCATCCACGGTGAAGACTCTCAGGCCGAATTCAGGCCGATAGCCGTGGATTTCCTTTACGTCCGTCTTAGCTATGAATGTCAAAATGTCATCGCTGACGACCTGGCCGGGCACCAAGATCGGGAAGCCCGGCGGATAGGGCGTTACGAAGTTCGCTGACACTATTTGCCGCCCGGCGGCCAAGCGCTGACGGGCGCCCGCAAGCAGAATGTATTCCACCTTGTCCTCGTCGTACGCGAGAAAATACGCCTGTCGGATATCGCCTTCACGCGTCTCACTGCCGGTCGAAGAGCGGAAGGCATCGTGAAAGCACGTGAAATCGGGAAGTGGCGGCAAATCCTGACATAGCGAGTTGACGCGATTATCTTGCATGCGCCGTTCGATGGCGCTCGCGTCAGCCTGACTTTCGTCCAGTTCCTGCGCGATCTTCACCAGGACTTCGATCAAATAGGCGATCGAGCTGCGGGTCGTCCCGATGTTGGTCATGAATAGCACCGTATTGCGGGACGTCTTGTTGATCTGGATCCCGAACTTATCCATGAGGTGCTTGTTCTTGAAGGTGTTGCCGTCGATCCCCGTCGGGCCGACATAAAGCGTGAGGCGGGTGGGGTCGAGAACGAATTCGTCTCCCGCCCAGGCTTGTTCCATACGCGACCAGCCCGTGTCCGGACTGTAATAGGTCTCGATGCCCGACTGACGGTGCTCCGCTGGAATGACATCCTCGATGGTGAGAAAACGAAAATAGCGGCGTAAAAGCGGGTGCGTTGCGACACTTTCGCGCAGTACCATCGCCATCTCGACCTGTTTTTGGACGAGCTCGTAACCTTCGAGTTCGACCTGCCGGCGGCCGACGTCGAGCGATGCAAGAATCTGGTAGTTGGGCGAGGTCGACGTGTGCGTCATGTATGCTTCGTGGAACATCTCCTCGCTCTTCGCCTTGAAATCCTGATCGTTGATATGGATCATCGAGCCTTGCCGCAGCGATGTGAGCGTCTTGTGCGTCGACTGGGTGCTGTAGGCTCGCACGCGCACCTTATCGGGATCGGGTAACAGTCTGGTCGTCAGCCACGCCTGATCGCTGTCGCGGTCGAATACGGCCTTGAAATCTTCATGGCGCTTACGGTAGGTCGACGTGCGATAACGCTCTCTGAGACGCTCCGCCACCGCCATCGCGGTACGCTGACGATAAGTTGGCGTAAACCGTGCAAAGGCGAACCAAGCCTCATCCCATAGAAAGATCAAGTCAGGCTTTATCGCAAGGCACTCCTCCATCACGCGCTCGACGTTGTAGACGACACCGTCGAACGTGCAATTGGTGAGTAACAACAGACGCACCCGATCAAGCTTTCCGGCGCGGCGATATTGAAGGAGCGCCTCTTTAATCTGGCTGAGGGGTACCGCGCCATACATCGAGTAATCGTGAAGTGGGTAAGAATCGAGGTAATGAACTTGAGCGCCTGCAAGCACGAGCCCGTAGTGGTGTGACTTGTGGCAATCGCGATCAACGAGCACGATATCGCCCGGTTGCACAAGCGCCTGCACGACGATCTTGTTGGCTGTCGAGGTTCCGTTGGTCACAAAAAAAGTGTGACGTGCGCCGAACGCTCTCGCGGCCATCTCCTGGGCGGCTTTGAGCGGACCGGACGGATAGAGCAGCGAGTCGAGACCACCGGACGTGGCGGAGGTTTCCGCAAGGAAGACGTTGATGCCGTAAAATTGAGCCATGTCCTGGATCCAGTGGGATTTAACTATCGACTTCCCGCGAGAAATCGGCAGGGCATGAAAAACGCCAGTCGGTTGACGCGCATAGGCCCTCAGTGCGCTGAAGAACGGTGCATCGAAGCGGTGACTAACCCCGCGCAAGATACTGAGGTGCAGCTCGAGATAATCTTCCTGACGATAGAAGATTCGGCGAAACTTCTGACTGATGGTGCCGGCAATATCCTCAACCGAAACATCGGTGACGAGATAAAGATCGATTTCGGGGCGCAGAGTATTAATTACGGCTCCAAGCAGGGGACCCCGTTCGGTATCGGGCTGGAGTTCGAGATCGCTCTCATCGATTCCGTCGAGATATGACTGCAAAATTTCTAGTCGGTGTTGTGAACGAAAGGCGAATCCGTAGCGTATCACGCAGGCCTGGATGTTGTGGTTGAACAGCACGGCGATCAACGCGTCTTCGAAACTCGGCACAACAACAAGCTCGTAGACGAACGGGTCCTCCGGTCGACGCACGCGGCGGAGGCCGATCCGCAAATTTTCTTCCTCCTTCTCGTCGAGCGTATCGACGATCAAGACCTCGAAGTATGGTCGGGCGCGGCCGATTTCCTCTGGAACGTCTTCCGGCTCGACGTCTTCGGTTCTCCCGGCCTGCAGCCCAGCCGCATTGCGCTCCATCCCGCCGCGGTACGATTCGCTTATGAGTGCCCGGTTGATGCGCGCGGACGATTGAGCAAGTGCTCCGTAATCTTTTCGATCGAAAAGGAGCCTGAGCCTGCTTAGGCAACTTTTGCCGGGAAACGCCCAGTAGCTCTCCACGGGCTCCAGCAGCCGTATGTCCTTTTCGACGGCTGCGCGAACCCGCTCATTTTCGGCCTTTCGGAGCGTCGCTTCCGCGAGCCTTGCCGAGTTATGCTTGACTCTGTTCCAGGCGTCCGCCCGCAACTGCGAGGCATTGTAATATGCGCTCAGCGACGACCCCGCAGGATGAGTGTCGCTATCCGGTCGATCGTGCGACATCAAAGCAACTCCCACGTCATGGCTGAATTGCGTCAGGGCCAAATTCAGTCAGGTGGTCCGACACGCAATCAGCGATCGGCGCTAGCCGGTTCAGTTTCCACGCACGGGCTTGCTCACTTTCCCCAACGAGTTGAGGTACGACCCATCGAAACTTTCGCGCTTGTAGACAGTAAAGTCGACAGGTCTGTCACGGAAACTTTTCAGCGGTTGCCCTAGTCCGCGCACGCCCCGCTCGCGCTCCCATCGCACACGCTCGAGGTCGATCTGAATTGGCATCAGTTCGGTGTCATCGCCGGCTTGATGCAACACGTAGCCCGAGGGATCGATCACAATCGATCGGCCGACACCGCCCCCGCCCGCGCCATTGATATCGAAGAAGTAGCACTGGTTGATCGCCGCCATGGCGCGAGCAATCGGCAGTTCGACATCGCGGTCTATGGTATCCGTCATGGTTGGATGCAAGATTACCTCAGCCCCGAGTGCGGCTAGTGTGCGCGTCGTCTCGGGAAACCACATGTCGTAGCAAATCGATAAGCCAAATCGGCCGGTCTGCGGTACGTCGAAGACGCAAAACTCCGTGCCGGCTTCGACGCCGAGCTCGAAGGGGCGAAATGGAAACATCTTGCGGTAGCGCTGGATGACTTCACCCGTCGGATCGATGACGAGTGCGGTGTTGTATATGCGGTCATCGACTCGCTCGAAATAACTCCCCGGAATGAGCCAAATCTTGTGGCGCACCGCCATTTCTCGGAAAGCTGTTTCCGCCGGGCCTCCAGGCGCCTGGGCAAGTGCGGGCATTGGACCGTAAGCGGCTAGTTCGCTGAACAATGCCATTTGCACCCAGGGGAAGCGGTGCATCAGCGCGTCGAGCGCTTGTCGAAGGACGGGCACATTGTCGACACCCGCCGATATTCGCAATTGGATGCCGGCAATTGTGAATGGAATCATGCATTACCTCTGATTGTCACGCCATCCGCCGCTACACGTATCGACTAGCCGGTCCTTTTCACAGCATTATGGTTTTCCTCGGCGCGAACACGGCATCGAGCCGTTTCGCTCGCCTGCCCCCCGCACGGGTCAGGCGGCCGACCCCATATTCCGCCAGGGATTAAATTGAATTGTACCGATAGCGCCCGGGGTTAGCGACCGGGAAAAAGCGACCATTCGTCCTAAAATGAGCTCGGCCGATAAACGACCTTCTGGCCACCGTTGAATCGATGGGCGGGCGGATGATCGTGTCCGATCAGCCCGCCGCCTCGCCTAATCCATTCGAAATCGACGCGATTGGGACGTTGCCTGCGAGCCACATGAAGAAGATCAAGACGACGCCAAGCGTGAACGGAAAGCTCAGATAGTTGTGGGCGTACCTCGCCCATTTCGATCACGCCGTGAAGGCTTCGGGGATTATGAGTGGCAACAACAGCGACTTGCCGAAAGTGATTTTGGGTCCGGAGAGGGCCAGTGTGACGAAACAGGTCGCGGTAAGCCAGTGAACGAAGCGGGAGAACCACAATGCGCAGCTTCATTGCCGTCTGTGTGGCGACTATCCCGATCGCCGTCGTTGGAGCAATCGGCCGGAGTTTCATGCAGGAGCCTGTGTCGGTAGCGTTCCCAACACAAGCCGTCAGACTATAGTCCCCGGCAGAATCGTCGGCTCGCGCCTGGTTCGTTTTTGCGAGTTGGCGTCAGCGAACCAGGTGACGATCTAGCGGCGGTCTTGCAGGCCATTTAATAGCCCCGGACCGGATCAACGACGTTTTTCAGCGCTTCACCGCTGCGCAATCGGCGCGCGTTCTCGAAAACAATATCCATGGTTTTGGGCATGTAGTTCTCAGCGTCGTCTGAGGACACGTGCGGCGTGATCACGAGGTTGGGCGTGCGCCAGAGCGGAGAGGTGGACGGCAACGGCTCCCGCTCGTGAACGTCTATGACCGCACCCGAGAGAGTGCCAGACTTAAGCACCTCGGCGAGCACTTCATGGTCGATTGAAGCGGCACGACCAATGTTCATGAAGGCGGCCCCAGGCTTCATCAGCGCGAACCGCTCCCGGTTCATGAGCAGTTTCGTCCGAGGCGTCACTGGCACGGACAGGACGACTATGTCGGCCTGTGGCAGCACTTGGTCAAGTTCGTCTTCGCGAAACATACGATCGACATGGGGATGAGGCGCACCTCTCATCCGAATGCCAAGTACGCGGCATCCAAGAGATTTCGCAGCCTCAGCTACCGTGCCACCCATGTGGCCGACACCAATGACCAGAACGGTCCGACCTTTAATTCTCGGGGTGAAAATCTGCTCCCAGCGGGATTCTCTTTGGTTCGTCATCATTGCCGGAAGGCGCGCATGCATCATCAGAAGCGCCATCAATGCGAACTCGCGCAGCTTCTCTACATGGACGCCGCTGTTATTCGTAAGCCGGATTCGGTCAGGTAACCAATCGAGCGGCAACAGGGGCTCGATTCCCGCACCGTTGATATGTATCCACTGAAGGTTTGGCGCCTGCCGCAAGAGGTCGCGCAGCGGAAATTTGGGGTCGCGGAGCACGTCGTTGGACGTCACGAGGGCGTTGGCCGTGGCAAGTGGGGTAAGGTCCGCGAGATCGGAGCCCAGGGTCGTGTGAATGTCCGACATGCCAGACCTCGACTTGGCCGCGTCGATCAACTCGGTCGTCATACGGAAGACCACCGCGCGCGTGCGCCGCGTCTCGAAATGAATGTGGAAGGTAACGGACGTCGCACTCGCCATGCGCATCTCCGATCGGGCGCTCGAGGTAATCTAACTTTTGAACAATTGGGCCATTGAGCATGTGGGTCTTGTTCGGTGATCGTCGAAGCTGAACCAAGCGCAGGCGTAGATCAAGTCGCGATTTGCGCCGATGCGACGATGCGCGCTTGGAAGATTTGGCCTAATCTAGTGCAATTTACTGCATTCACAGCGCAGGTGGTCCATGAAGGCTTTCCGGCTTCCAGATCTGGGAGAAGGCCTGCAGGAGGCAGAGATAAGGGAATGGCACGTAGGAGAGGGTGATCAGGTCAGGTCCGACGATCCGCTCGTCTCAGTCGAAACGGAAAAGGCGGTAGTCGAGGTACCCGCACCTTGGACTGGTCGCATTGGGAAGCTATGCGCCCGTACTGGCGAAACCGTCAAAGTCGGAGCGGTGATTGTCGAATTTGAAGATACCTCGGCCACTGCTACTGCAGGTCGTGAACAGCACCTCAGCACCAATAGACCGTTAATTGAGTTTCCGCCGCTGCGGCCATTCGCGGGTTCAGATCGCATTGTCGCAATGCCCGCGGTGCGGTTGCTTGCGCGAGAACTTGCCGTGGATCTGACGACAGTCAAAGGTTCGGGCCCGGAGGGTGCAATCCTGGTCCGCGACCTGGCCGCGGCATTCAGGGCCCGTTCGGGAGTCGAACCGGAACAGATAGGGCCAGCCGTAACTGAGAGCGACGTCACGGCGGACTATCGTCCGCTCGCCGGAACGAGACGTGCGATGGCGCGAACGATGGCGCGTTCGCACGCCGAGGTTGTGCCGGCGACCGTTCATGAGGAGGCCACGTTCGCTCCCTCTCGAGTCCGAACGAACCTCACGGTACGGCTGCTTCGCGCGCTTATCGCCGCGATTGAGACCGAGCCTGTATTGAATGCCTGGTTCGAAATGCACCACGGTCTGAAGATGAATCGCAGGATCGATGTAGGAATTGCCGTCGACACCGCGGACGGCCTTATCGTACCGGTGCTGAAGGACGTCCAGGGGCGTGATTCAGCAAATCTTCGCGCCGAACTTGACCGTTTGGTTGCGGCGGCACATGCGCGCACGCTGCGCGTCGACGAGTTGCGTGGTGCGACTATTACGCTTTCGAACTATGGGATGATCGGCGGCCTCCATGCTACACCGGTCGTCGTACCACCACAGGTCGCAATTCTCGGTGCAGGGCGGCTCACGCCTCGTGTGCTTGCCCAAGAAGAACGGCCCGTTGTCCGTCCAGTTTTACCGCTTTCCCTTAGCTATGATCATCGGGCGATCACCGGCGGTGAGGCTGCCCGTTTCATATTGGCCGTGGTCGCGGACCTCGAACGACCGGAATGACAGAGGCGGCGCACGGGAGGACCGCGGCAATATTGACCCGGCGTCGTCGTGTTATTAGCATTGGATTTCATCGCAATTCGAAAGTGTGCGCGCGACCACCAGGGAGGGTGTTCCATGCCTAAATATCGCGTGCGCAATGCCGACACCTACGGGCACGCCATAGGGGTGCTCCTGCTCGATTATCGTGGGCCCTTCATACCGGGCGATGTCGGTAACGCGACGACCTATCGCTATCCGGTTCTGTTCAAGCTCGTGAAGGGCCTGACGCTCGATCGCGTCTTTGCGGGGGATCCGGAGTGCGAGACCGCTATCGTGGAGGCGGCGAGAGAGCTTGAGGCTTTCGGTGTGCGCGGCATATCGAGCGATTGCGGATTCCTCATCCAGTACCAGGAGGCCGTGAAAAAGGCAGTCAAAGTGCCGGTATTCATGTCGAGCCTCTTGCAGATCCCGTTCCTGGCCCAAATGTTCGAACCTTCGCGTCCGGTCGGCTGCATCACGGCCAGCCGCACTAATCTCGGCAACAGGGTACTGGAGCTGGCGGGGATCAAGAGCGAGATCAACGTGGTCATCCGGGGCATGGAAGATCAGCCGCACTTCAGGCAGGCCATTCTCGAGGAAGCCGGCGACCTCGATTCCGACATGATCGAGGCCGAGACGATTGCATGTGCTCAGGACCTGAAGGAGCGGTACCCCGACATGGGCGCCATCGTGTTCGAGTGCTCCATGTTGCCGCCTTACGCGAAGGCAGTACAGGATGCGACGGGTCTCCCCGTGTTCGATTTCATTACCATGATCAATTACTTCTACGAAGGCGCTCATCGGCGGGCTTATCATGGATATTACTGATCGGTAGGCTGCGACCGGAGAAACGAATGGCGGAAGGCCAGACGGGAAAGCCCGATACGCTTGTTGCAGCGTTCGAAATCCGACGTCGGCAATACCTCGATGAGCATGGCATTGCCGTGGCCACACTTCCCGCAAGCGCTGCCGATCCGCAATTTCTCAAGCGACTCTATCGCGCGATGTCTCAGGCACGCGCCTTCGATGCCAAATGCGTGAACTTGCAACGCACTGGCCGTCTCGGCACGTACGCGACTGCACTTGGCCAGGAGGCAGTACCAGTTGGCGTTGCATCTGCCATGCGAGAGCGAGATGTGCTCGTGCCCTCTTATCGAGAAGGGGGTGCTCAGATTTGGCGCGGCGTTCGGATGGACGAGCTATTGATCTACTGGGGTGGCGATGAAAGTGGCAATGCCTACGCCGACCCGCGCGTGAGGCACGATCTGCCGGTTTGCATCACCGTTGGCAATCACGCCCTCCATGCCGCAGGTGTGGCCACAGCGTTCAAACTCAGAGGCGAGGATCGTACCGCTGTCTGTGTGTTCGGTGACGGGGCCACGTCGAAAGGCGATGTCTATGAGGCATTCAATGTCGCAGGTGCGTGGTCGCTGCCGGTCGTATTCGTCATTACCAATAATGGCTGGGCTATTTCGACCCCGCTCGAGCGGCAAACGGCTGCAAAAACGCTCGCCCAGAAGGGACTAGCCGGCGGACTTCAGGTTCTTCAAGTCGACGGAAATGACGTGATCGCCGTTCACGACGCCATGCAGGAGGCGCTCGAGTTCGCCCGCGCAGGAGTCGGGGCGAGCCTCATCGAATGTTTGACCTACCGTCTGAACGATCACAACACGGCTGACGACTCGACGCGCTATCGCGAACACGCCGAGGTCGAGGCGCGCTGGCCCTATTGCCCGCTGAAACGGATGCGCGCATTCCTCGAAAATCGGGGCTTATGGTCCGAAGTTGACGAGGAGGCCTTGCAGGCGGAGTTGGCATCCTCGATCGAGCACAGCGTCGCCCTCTATCTCGCCCATACCGCGCCCGCGGTTGATAGTATGTTTGCTTATCTTCATGCCGAACTGCCGGCCGCCTACTTGGCCCAGCAGGCGGATGCGCTGCAACACGTCGATGGCTGAAGTCAACGTCATCCAAGCGATCAACATGGCTTTGAGGCGCGCACTCGAGGACGATCCAGCGGTTGTGATCTTCGGGCAGGACGTTGGTGTTCATGGCGGGGTGTTCCGTGCGACGGAAGGCCTCTACCAGCGATACGGCGGCAAACGAGTGCTCGACACGCCACTGGCCGAGACAATGATTGGAGGCCTTGCAGTCGGCATGTCGACACAAGGAATGAAACCCGTCTGCGAAATCCAGTTTCAAGGTTTCCTCTATCCCGTGCTCGACAATCTCGCAAACCATGCCTCTCGATTGCGCACGCGCACGCGGGGGCGGATTAGCTGCCCGATCGTGCTCCGGGTGACCCATGGCGGCGGCGTCCAGGCACCCGAGCATCATTCTGAGGCTATCGAGTCGATCCTGGCTCATATTCCGGGCCTTAGGGTGGTCATTCCATCCACGCCGGCAAAGGCCTACGGGCTTTTGCTGTCGGCGATCCGCGATCCAGACCCCGTTATTTTCCTTGAGCCGACGCGCCTCTACCGATCAGTGAAGGCAAACGTGGAAGATAGCGGCGATGGCTGGCCGCTCGATTGTTGCGACGTGGTGCGCGAAGGGGACGACCTGACCCTCGTCGCGTGGGGTGCGATGATGCAGGAAACGCTTGCGGCAGCGTCAACACTCGCCGAACGCGGGGTGTCGGCCGAAGTCATCGACGTCGCCACGATAAAGCCCTTCGATGCGGAGACTGTGCTCCGCTCGGTCTCCAAGACGGGGCGCTGCGTGATCGTCCACGAGGCGGCCCGCACGGCTGGATTCGGCGCGGAAATCGCAGCAATCCTCGCAGAACGAGCAATGACGGCGCTTTTGGCGCCAGTTGGGCGGGTCACCGGCTACGATGTCGTCATGCCGCTTCCGAAACTCGAGAAGCGATATCTTCCAACAACCGGTCGTATCCTCGCTGCTTGCGAGCGGTCGCTCGCATGGGGGTGACCCAGCACTCATGCGCTAAGGCCACCGTCCACGACAATCGTCTCGCCCGTAACGTAGCCTGCTCCCGCGCAAAGGAAGAGGATGACTTCGGCATAGTCCGCGGGCGTGCCGGCCCGCTTGAGCGGCACGCTCGCAATTGCCCGGCCCATCCATTCAGGGTCCCATTTGCATTCCCACGCAGACCCGTGGACGATCCCCGGAGCGATCGCATTCACGCGAACTTCGGGGGCAAGGCCACGTGCGAGTTCTTTGGTCATGTTGACGAGGGCGGCTTTTGTCGCGCAATAGACCGAGCTGCTGCCGCCGCCGGCGAATGCGGAAATCGACGCTGTATTAACGACGGCGCCATGGGCGGCCCTGAGGTGCGGTGCTGCTGCCTTCGTGCAGCGAAATGGTCCAAGGAGATTGACGGACAATAGCCGCTGCCAGAACGCTTCCGTCTGGCGGTGAAGATCGCTTGGCGAAATTGGATGCGGGGTGCCGGGCGTTGCCGCGTTATTGATCAGGTAATCGAGCCGACCCAGCTTGGCGACGGTCGTTTGCACCATTGATTTCGCGTCCTCAGGGTCGCCGACATCGCCTGGGGCGGCCACCGCCTTATGGCCTTCGGCACAAAGTTGCTCGACTTCGGATGCCAAAGTGGCGTTTTGCGGCAGATCGTTCAATGCCACGTAGGCTCCCATTCGCGCCAATAGCGTCGCCGTCGCCAGCCCGATTCCTGCGGCAGCGCCGGTTACGAGTGCTGCCTTGCCGCTCAGGTCCGTCGCAAGCATCTGCGCACCTCGCTGCAAAAGGTCATGACCAAGTGCAGGTTATCGTACTGCGTTAACGCGGCGGAATCATCGACTCCGCCACGCGAGACCTAGATTGACAGAACGACTCCCCAGCGCGAACAATGTCGAATGGCAAGGGGGGGAATAGGGGAACGACTCCTCCGCAAGGAGGACGCGCGATTTCTTGAGGGCCGGGGCCAGTACGTTGCCGACATCGTCCTTCCGGGCATGATGCATGCAGCGTTCTTGCGCAGCCCCCACGCCCACGCGCGTCTCAAGTCCGTGCGCAAACCTCGTGGACAGGACAATCGGGTCTTTGTCGCCGCCGATCTCGATGGCATCAGGGCAATCCGCTCAAGTCCAAACTTTGCAGGATTCAAAGCGGCTGATTTCCCGGTTCTGGCGGTTGGCAAGGTCCGCTATGCCGGCGAGGCGGTTGCCATGGCGGTGGCGGAAACAGCCGCCGTCGCCGAGGACCTGATCCACGAAACCGCGGCCGACTATGAACCGCTCGAGGCGGTCGTCGACATGAAACGTGCCCTCGATCCGACGTCGCCGCGCGTTCACGATGAGTGGGCCGACAATCTCTTCTGCGAGTCGCGGTTCGATTGGGGCGATATGGACGCGGCGATTAAGTCGGCCAAGCATGTGATTACGCGGGAATTCCGCATGAACCGCCAGACCCCAATGCCGCTAGAGGGGCGTGCATGCCTTGCTTACGAGGATAAGCGGACCGGCGAGATATCGGTTTACGTCTCGCACCAGCTACCGGTGCCCATTCAAATCGGTCTCGCCAACTTTCTTGGATTGAGCCAGCGGCGCATCCGCGTTATCTCACCGGACGTTGGTGGTGCGTTCGGGCTCAAGACATACCTCGATGGAGAGACGATTGCGGTTACATGGGCGGCGTTGCGGCTTGGCCGACCGGTTCGATGGGTCCAGGATCGGTATGAGCACCTCGTCTGCGACGCCAACTGTAGGGATCACTGGTATCGGGTGACCGGCTACGCCGACGAGTCCGCAAAGATTCTTGCCATCGACTGCGAGGCTTGGTGCGACACCGGCGCATACTCGCCGTGGCCCTGGCCCGCTGGAATCGAGGCGGGCACCGCACCCGGCAATATTCAGGGCCCATACGACGTAAAGGCGGTACGAGGACGTGCCGTGACCGTGGCCACCAACAAGCCGCCTTCCCAACCCTATCGCGGCGTCGCGCGCCCCGGTGCGTGCTTCGCGCATGAGACAATGATAGACGCGCTCGCCCACGTGGTCGGGCTCGAGCCGCATGAAGTAAGGCTTCGCAATCTCGTCCGTCCCGAGCAGATGCCGTACCGGACCATTTCACGCAAGCTTCTTGATAGCGGCGACTATCCCGAAGCGATGCGACGTGCTGCGGAACTTATCCGCGTTGAGGCCGTGCGTGAGCGGCAGAAGCGTGGTGAGCCCGATGGGCGGCTCATAGGGCTCGGCTTTGCCGCCTTTTACGAACAGACTGCCTATGGCACGGGTCCATTTGGTTATTCCGCATGGGGCATTGAATTGGTTCCAGGACTCGAGCCGGCGACCGCGCGGCTTACTGGCGATGGGGAACTCGTTGTCGACGTCGGCGTCCATTCCGACGGTCAAGGTCACGAGACGATTTTCGCTCAAATCGCTGCGGAGGTTCTCGGCATCCACCCGGACAAAATCACCGTGCGATATGGCGATACATCGATCTCGCCTGTCGGGACGGGCACCTACACCTCGCGCAGCACGGTTTCGGCCGGTGGTGCAGTCGTGACTGCTTGCAAGCTCCTACGAAAATCTCTTGCCCGGATCGGCGCGCATCTTCTGCAGGCGAAGGAATCGGAGGTTGAAATTCGCGACGGCCATGTAGTTTGTCCGCATGGCAGCGTCTCTTTCGCCGAGATCGGCCGTGCCTGGTACCATCATCCTGAGGAACTGCCGGCCGATGTCGATCCACAAGGCCTTACAGCTATCGCGGGCTACAAAGCGATCGACGGCGGCGTTTTTTCATACTCGGTCCACGGCGTCACGGTCGCCGTCGATCCGGAGATCGGCACTGTCGAGATCCTCGATTACGTGATCGTCGAGGATTGCGGGCGCATGGTGAACCCGTTACTGGTCGAAGGTCAGGTGATCGGCGGTCTCGCGGCGGGCATCGGCAACGCGCTTTTCGAGGAATCGACTTATAACGAGCAGGGCCAACCCTTGGCGGCCACGCTTGCCGACTATCGTGTACCCGGTGCCGCGGCGATCCCGGACGTTCGTATCGTGCACATGGAAACACCGTCACCTTTCTCGGAGTTTGGCATGAAGGGTGTTGGCGAGTCCGGTGCGATCGGCCCACCCGCTGCGATCGCCAACGCGGTCAACGACGCGCTTCGCGCATTGGGCGTTGAAATCCTGGAAACGCCGATGACTCCCAAACGCGTTCTCGATGCGACTCGGCAAAGGCCGTCACGCTCATGAAGCCCGCCAAATTCGAATATACGCGGCCGAACTCAATCGAAGAAGCACTGCACCTTCTTGCGGGCAGCGCTGGACGAGGCCGCTTGCTAGCCGGCGGCCAGTCGCTAGGGCCGATGCTTAATTTGCGACTCGCGATGCCTGAGCTGGTTATCGATATTGGTCGAATCCAGGAGTTGCAGCGCGTCGAAGAAACGAGCGACGAAATCATTCTTGGCGCTGGAATCTGCCACGCCGACATAGAGGACGGCCGTGTCGTCGACGTCGCGCGTGGCCTATTGAGGCGGGTCGCAGGAGGCATCGCACATCGCGCGGTGCGCAATCGTGGGACGATCGGAGGTAGCCTCGCCCATGCCGATCCGGCAGCGGATTGGCCGCCGACGATGATCGCGTTGGATGCTGCACTCGATATCCGAAGCGTGCGGGGCGCTCGTAGAATGCAGGTTGCCGATTTCGTGACTGGTCCGCTAACGACGGCACTGGCGGAGGACGAAATGATCACGGCGATCCGTCTGAGGCGCTTCGACGCTGCGCTGTGCTGGGGGCATTGCAAGATTTCCGCAAAGCCAGGCGACTTCGCCGAAGCCGTCGCCATCGTGGCGATTGACCGCGCGCGCAACTCAGTGCGAGCCGTACTTGCCGGGCGTGCCCAGGCACCTACGATCATGCCTCTGACCGCGCGACGCATCGCCGAAAAACCGGGATGGACCAGCATCGATGGTCCTGCGATCAAGGAGGCGGTCCGTACCGACATTCACAGCGGCGCATCTGTGGCGCCGTTGCCGTTTTACGACCTCGCGCTGTTTGAAGCGAGCATGGCACGGGCCGCACGCGAGGCTCTAGCCGCATGATCACGGTTCATCTTCGCCTCAATGGACATCCCGTCGAGGGGTTGGTTGAACCACGGACTTCCCTTGCCGACTTCATTCGCGACAGCCAGCGCCTGACCGGTACGCACCTCGGGTGTGAACATGGTGTCTGCGGTGCTTGCACGCTGCTTGTCGACGGAAGGCCAATCCGCTCGTGTCTCATGTTGGCCGCCAGTGCTGATGGGCGCGATGTGCGCACGGTCGAGGGATTTAGAGGCGACAAAATTATGGGCGTTATTCACCGCTGCTTCACCGAATGCCATGCCCTTCAGTGCGGTTTCTGTACGCCGGGCATGCTCGCGACGGCATACGACATCGTGACGCGGTTGCCGGGGGCGGACCGCGCAAGGATCCGCGCCGAGCTCAGCGGCAATCTTTGCCGATGTACGGGTTACCTCGGCATCATCGCTGCCATCGAACGAGCACTTGACCAACTGCATGGCAAGGATCGCCACTCGCAATCGTCCTGATGCGTGGACGATCGAAATTGGTCGCAAATTCTGGAGGCTCAATGATCACACCACGCAAGGCCGCCATGAACCCCGAGGGCGTTGCAAAGCCCCTGAAGCCCCATTACTCCAACGCCGTTCGTGTGACCGCGGGGCCGCTCCTGTTCGTTGCGGGTCAAGTTGCCGTCGACCCCGAGGGTAAGATCATCGGCAAGGGAGACCTTCGCGTACAGGCGGTCCAGGTCTTGGAAAATATTCGGCTCATTCTTCGCGCACATGCCGCCGACATGGAAGACGTCGTTAGCGTTACCGTCTACGTGACCGACATCCGAGCATTCAATGAGATCGCGGATATCCGATTGCGCTACTTTCCCAAGGATGGCCCGGCCAGTGCCATCGTCGAGGTCTCGCGACTCGCTTTACCGGAGTTGTTGGTGGAGATATCTGCGGTCGCCGCGGTACCGTGACACATTGAGACTTATTCCTTGGCGCCCAACCAGCCCTTACGGGAGATGTCGAAGATGATACCGTCGGGATCCTTGAATTTGCGCTCGAAGTTTTCCTTTTCCTGATCGTTGCCGAGGTCAAAGAAAAAGGTACCGCCCGCTTCCTCTATTCGCTTTTGGGTCTCGACCATATCGTCGACCTGAAAACCAAAATGATGGGCGCCGACGAAACTCTCGGCATTGTCGAGCCCCGATCCCCGCTTGCCACGGTATTTGAGGATTGCGAGGTTGATGACGCCATCGCTCAAATAGATGGCGGACGCGAAGTCGAGATCCTCGCGCCCGACCCGCTTGAGATCGAAAACCTGCTCGTAGAACCGCGCAGATTTCTCGAGATCCCGAGCGACGATCGCAAAATGCCGAAGTCGAGCCATTTGTCTCCTCACTGAATAATTGGCAGATAATCCATCGCGATCAGGTGTTACGCAAGAGGGTGCGGACCCTGGTCGTCCACGGGCGATCGGCGATGCCGCAATCCTCGTGCGTGTTGAAGTGATTGCGGCACTCAAGCTCGAGAAGCTCGGCAACGTTTCCCGCGGCGCGCAAAGCGTCCGCCATCCGGCTCGCCTGCGGAATGAGTTCGGGAAGATCCTTTGCGCCGTAGGTAATGTGGAACCGGACATGGTTTCCCATCGTAAAGCAAATCGGGCTTGCGACGGTGACGTCCTCGGGTCGCGACAAAAAGCTAGCGACTTTCTGGCGGCGCACGGGGTCGTCGCTTGCCAGATCGAATGGTGCGCTGATCGCCAGGCAACTTTGAATCGCGCCGTCGGGCACCCCGCGGGCGCGCGCAGCATCACGCCGCAACGTTGCCAACGCCGCGAGATGGCCGCCTGCGGAATGACCGCCAAGATGGATTCTATGCGGATTACCCCCGTATTTAGCGATGTTGCGTAGAATCCAGCCAACCGCATCCAACGTGTCTTCAAGCTGTGCGGGGAACCGTGCCGCCGGCGCATGGCGATAGGAAACGGCAACGAAAGCCGCCGGCGTGCCAACAATGGCGGGTGCCATGAAGGCGAGCCATTCCTTGCAGCCGTTGACCCAAGCCCCGCCAGGTAAAAAACACAAGACCGGCAGATCGGCGTGACTCTCGCCGTCAGGCAGATAGACATCGAGTTTCTGCCAGTAATCCGGTCCGTAGGGTTGATCGAGAACGCATCTCGTCGCCGACTGCGCCTGCCGCCCAAGCGTCATGATGTGGTCGACATAGCGCGGACCGTCGGGGTGTATCAGGGCCGGAAGCGGTGGCAAATCGTCGAATGACATGAGACCGAGGAACCGCCGTCGATTTCGATGTACACGCGGATAGTAAGTCCCAAATACCTCCTTGGCGCAAACGTTCTCAAATCCAGACGCCCGCCAAGTGTTGCACATTTTTACTCGTCCTTGGGCTGCGGCTTGCAGGACAAATATTTCCGCGATATGTTGAAAATGCGGGCTATTTCGCGCTTGCCGACGCGAATTTCGGGCGGGTGCAACCGAATTGAGAGGCGCCCGCCGGCCTTTGCAGGGACGATCGTGATGCCCTTATACGGCGAGCGAATTCGATGCCGACCCCTCGCGCCGGCCCCGACGTCTCAAAGAACTCTACCGAAACGACGACGGGAACACGGAACATGAGTAGCAAGGCCAACGCCGGTAAGCCGCTTTTCACGCGTCGGTCTGCGAGCTTAATTCTCGCGGGTGCCACGATATCGATCGTCATGCCGCGCGCGAGGGCGGATGAAAAGACGGTCTATCTCCTCACCTGGGGTGGCACCATCCAGCAAATGTTGGAACGCGATAATTGGGCCCAGAAATTTGCCGACGCGGCGGGCTTTCGCGTGGTGCTCGTCCCCAAGGCCACCGGTACCGAAATCATGGCGACGGCGATTGCACAGAAATCGAACCCACAGGTTGATGTCGTGCAGTCGGACCTTTTGCCCTGGCTCAGCGGGATTGATCAGGACCTTTACGTCCCGCTCGATCGGTCGTCCGTGCCGAATATCGCGAAGCTATACGAGCCGGCACTGATCAAAGATCGGAAGGGGGCGCAAATCCTCGGTGTCGAGCCATATGGCGACTTGTTCTGCCTGATCTACAACAAGGACACATTTGCAAAGAAAGGGTGGGCACCGCCAAGCAAATGGACTGACCTCGAGCGGCCGGAATTGAAGGGTCAGTTGTTGATTCCCCCGGGTACATCCGCATATGGGCTTTATGCGTTGATCATCGAGGCGCGCGCCCATGGCGGCAGCGAGAGAGACATTGAGCCGGGCTTCAAAGCCATGGAGAAGATCGGTCCCGGCGTGGTCGACTGGAGCGATACCTTCGCCAAAATGTCGCAATTCCTGGAGGATGGAACGGCAGCGCTCGCCTTCCACGGCGTCGCGGGCGCGCTTGACATGCAGCGACGCGGCCTGCCGGTCGCTTATGTCATTCCGGACCCCGCCTATATGAGCCCGACGGCCATGGGCATCATGAAAAACGGGCCGAACCCTGCCGGCGCACGCGCGTTTGTCAATTGGTGGATCAGTCCTGAGGTCCTGGCTTATCGCGCGGAGACTTATGGACAGACGGTCACAAACAAAGACGTCAAACTTTCGGAGGCGGCCGCTGCGAAGCTCCCCGACAAGGAGAAATTGGCCAATCTCGTTGAAATCGATTATTTCACAGTGCTGAATAATCGCCAGGCATGGGTGGACCGCTTCCAGCGTGAGGTTTCCAAATAGGATTGTTGACAATCGCTGGCGGCAAGAACGGCGCAATGGCTTCGCGTGGAGTTATTCCGGCGCCACGGGCATATGATTTTGCGCGTGAGATCGCCCGAAGAATTCAAGAGCAATTTGCAATGATGTCGTAGGTGCGCCGAATGTCTCTTGAGCTTGTGGGGGTCAAGAAATTCTTTGACGGCGTACGCGCGGTCGACGGAATTGATCTGTCGGTCGTGAAGAGCGAGCTCTTCGTTCTCCTTGGGCCGTCCGGCTGTGGGAAGACGACGTTGCTTCGCACGATCGCTGGCATCTATGGGATCGATTCGGGCCGTGTAATCCTCAATGGCCGCGATCTAACGCGCACGCCGATGCATCGGCGGAACATGGCGATGGTGTTCCAGAGCTTCGCACTCTTTCCGCATCTCTCAGCCTTCGACAATGTCGCCTTCGGCCTGAAAAACCGCGGGCTAGACCGGCGCGAGATCGATAAACGGGCGAAGGAGGCGCTCGCCCTTGTGAGGTTGGAGACGCTCGCGGCTCGCTATCCGGCTCAACTCTCGGGTGGCCAGCAGCAGCGCGTGGCCCTTGCACGCGCACTTGCGGTTCGTCCCGATCTTCTTCTTCTCGATGAACCCCTGAGCAACCTTGATGCGCGTCTGCGCGACGAGATGCGCGTTGAGATCAGGGAACTTCAACGCCGACTTGGAATCACGACCGTACTTGTCACTCACGACATCGGTGAGGCTTTCACCATGTCCGACAGGATAGCAGTGATGAGGGAGGGTCAGATCGTCCAAATTGGACGGTCGACGGAAATCTATCACTCCCCGGCAAACCGGTTCGTCGCGAATTTCGTGGGTCCGGCGAACGAGTTCCAGTTGACGAGCATCGAACAGGTGTCGGATCGGATGCGGGGCTTGGCGGGGGGAGAACTACAGGTCTGGCTACCCTCGCGAATTGACCGCCATGTTCTCGAAGCCGGCCCGAGCCTCATACTTCGCCCAGAGAGTCTACGCGTCGCGGTCGCCGATGGGGTGACGGACAACAAAATCACGGCCGAAATCGAGGATCTTGTTTTCCGCGGCAGTACTACCGAATGCCGCCTTCGGATCGGCACGCTGAAGCTCCTCGCCATATTGCCGAGCGCAGACGCCGCCTTGCTTCACGCTGGCCACTGCGTCACCGTCGGCTGGAATGCTGCGGACGGCGTGGTGACCGGTGCTCAGTAGTTCGGCAAACGTCCACATTTCCGCCAACAGGACAGGCGGCACATCCGCAATCTTTGCGGCGCCACTCATCCTCGTGATGGCGATCGGATTCGTCTTGCCGCTGATCCAGGTCTTCGTTAACAGCTTCCACCCAAACACCACGCGCGGTGTCGATTTCGAGCATTGGACCGTCGAAAATTATTTTCGTCTCGCCGATCCACTATATCTCGAGATCCTTCTGCGCACTCTGCGGATCAGCGCTGCGGTCACGGTGGTGAGCGCCATCCTCGCTTATCCGGTGGCGCTATTCATCGCGCGACTCTCACCGCGTCTGCAATCATGGATGATCCTCGCCTATGTCAGCCCGTGGCTCGTCAACACTGTCGTCAAAGCCCTCGGGTGGACAGTGCTCTTACGCACCAACGGCGTGATCAATACCGTCCTGAGCCAGCTCGATCTCATCGATCGTCCGCTGCGGCTTTTGCTCACGGAGGCAGGTGTCGTCATAGCACTCGTGCCCGGACATTTCATGTTCGTCCTTTTGCCACTGTGGACGGCGATTTGTGCGCTCGACCCGGCGTTATCCTGGGCGGCGGGAACGCTCGGCGCAACACCGGGTGGGGTATTTCGGCGCGTTGTCTTGCCATTGACATTGCCCGCTTTGATTGCCGGACTCGTTATCAACTTCATTATGAATATGACCGCCTTTGCCATTCCGATGCTGATCGGTGGCGTGCGCAACATGGTCGTTTCGATGCTGGCCTATCAGGTCGACCTTATCTCGCTCGACTGGCCATTGGGGGGTGCGCTTGCCGTAACCCTGCTCGCCTTCACACTGGCACTCGTCTGGGCTGGTCAGCGCATCGCGGTTCTCGGGGTTTCGAGGCAGGCGGTCAGGCTATGATCCGTGCGATCAACGTCATCATGCTCGTTGTCGTGCTGGCGCCGGTGGTGGTCGTCGTGTGGATCTCATTCACGCCGACCGCAACCTTTGTAATGCCTTTCGGGTCGCTTTCGCTGCGCTGGTACCGAGAAGCTCTCTCCTATCCAGGATTTGTCGACGCCTTTTTTCTAAGTGTGGAGGTCGCCGCTATCGCCTCGCTAATTACGGTTGCCGCAAGTTTTCTCGCGGCCTACGGCCTTGTGCGGTATCCGCGCAATGCAGCGCCCGCGTTGATGGGTATCTTCACGGCACCCCTGCTGGTCCCGGCGGTTGTCTACGGCATCGCCATGCTGCAATTCGTCAATCGGATCGGCCTCTATAACCAACTCCTCGGTCTTGTCCTGGCGCATGCGATCCTCGTCGTCCCCTTCGCCATTCGTTCCCTGGCCTCGACAATACGCAGTGTTCCGGAGGAGCTCGAATGGGCGGCGATGATACTCGGGTATAATCGCGTCCGCATGCTGTCGCTCATTACCTTACCGCTTTGCACGCGCGGGATTGTGACCGCCGGCCTGTTTTGCTTTCTTCTCTCTTTCTCCGAAGTGACGACCACGATTTTCATGTCCGGCCCGAGCTTGCAGACGCTTCCAGTGCGCATCTACAACTACATGTCCGACCGCATCGATCCGACCGTGGCCGCAGTCTCGGCGCTTGTCGTTTTCGTTTCCCTTGCGCTGGTCCTCATACTCAATCTGTTAGGTGGCTTTCGACGCATGGGTTCGCGGCTTTATCCATGAAGGTACGAACCAATGAGCAACGATTTACTCGTCGAGCACGATGGCTTCCTCACCAAGCTGACAATCAACCGCCCGCCTCTCAATCTTATGACCCTGCAACTTCTGAAAGACATCGTGCTGGCGCTCGAAGAGATGAAAGCGCGTTCAGATACTCGCGCGATCCTGATTGGTGCCACGGGTACGCGGGCCTTTTGCGCCGGCGCCGATCTCAAGACGCAGGATGAGACCAGTTCGGCTGGCGCTGCCGCTTCCCGCGAAGTTGGGATGCGAATGATCGAATTGATCGAAGATCATCCAAAACCCATAATTTCGGCCGTACGCGGCTGGTGTATTGGCGGCGGTACCGCAATCGCCTGGCCCTGTGACATCCGCCTTGCGGCGCAATCGGCCAGATTCCGTGCGGGCGACGTGTACCTTGGTCTGGCGCCGAGCTGGGGTTTGGGCAACGCACGCCTCGTACATTATATCGGCCGCAACCGCACGCTCGACGTATCGTTGCTCGGCGACGATGTTACGGCTCAGGAGGCTTATGACTGGGGCCTTGTCACGCGCGTCTTCCCCGATGAGATCTTCGATCAGGAAGTTATGCACCTTGCCCACAAGCTCGCGGGCGCTGCACCCCTTCCGGTGCGAGCAATAAAGGAGAGCGTGCGCGTTCAATACCGGGAATCGCCCGATCGCGCCATGGAGATTGCCGAGCACTGGACTCGTGTCATTCACGACTCGGAGGATGCAAAGGAAGGTGTGCGCGCAATGCTGGAAAAGCGTAAGCCTGTATTCAAGGGCCGGTAAAGTCCCGTATAGGGTGTCATTGGAATGCAGATTGACAACCGCGCACAGCGTCGTCGGAGTATGAAATGACGAGCGCGCCGAATAAGAGCGCTCCCCGCCTCACAATACGCGAGATTTTGGAGCCGAAACGAGTGGCTGTCTTCGGCGCCTCCGATGACCGCGGAAAGTGGGGCGGTCGCATCATGCACTATCTCGCCTTGCATGGTTTTGCGGGCGACGTCGTGCCAATCAATACGCGCCGCGACCTGGTGCAAGGGCGCAAATGCTATTCCCGTATCGGCGATGCGCCAAAGGCCGATGTCGCGGTGATTGCGGTGCCGGCACCCGCTGTGCCGAACACGCTCCGCGAATGCGCCGACGCCCATGTTGGTTGCTGCGTCATCATTACCGCAGGGTTTGCCGAGGCTGGTCCTGAAGGCGAGCAAGCGCAGCGCGAAATAGCGGCGATCGCCGCGCAGTCGGGCATGCGACTTGTCGGACCGAATTGTCTCGGCCTCATCAATTTTCGCAATGGAATGGCGCTTACGTCGGCGCGCGTTCTCGATGTCGAGAAAATTCACCGCGGCCATATCGGGCTCGTCTCGCAGAGTGGAGCCTTGATGCTTTCCGTCTATAACCGCGCCCACGACCAGGCGATCGGCTTTAGTCAGATTATCTCCGTTGGCAACCAGGTCGATCTCGATATAAGCGATTTCTTCGAGCACATGATCGGCGATCCCGATACCCAGGCCATCTGTTTGCACATCGAGGGCCTGCCAGACGGGAAACGCTATCTCGAACTGCTGCAACGCGCCCGGCGAGAGGGTAAGCCCGTGGTCGTGCTGAAAACCGGCCGCAGTGCGCAAGGGGAGCAAGCCGCACGCTCGCACACGGCGAGCCTCGCCGGCGCTTATCCGGTGTTCGCGGCCGCAAGTCGCGAGGCCGGCGCCGTCCTTGTCGACGATCCCGACGTGATGGTGATGCTGGCGAATTTCCTGATTCGCTACGGCCCAGCGCGCGGCGAGACCCTAGGCATTGTGTCGTCCTCGGGAGGTATGAACGGAATTGTTGCGGACCGATTGGCTGATGTAGGCCTGAGGCTCGCGCGCTTCGAAGACAAGACGCGCAAGGCGCTATCCTTCGCAATACTTCCCGATCATCTCGATAATCCAGTCGATATGGGAGCCCGCCGGCAGGACGCGGGCGAAGCGAAGGTAATCGCCGAGCCTATCGCCGCCGCGGTGGCTGCCGATTCCAACGTTGGGGTTGTGTTCGTCCCGCTGACGACGATTCCGAACTATGAGGCCTCGGTGACGGGAATCGCGAACGGCCTTCTTACCTCGAACACACCGGCGCTAATGGCACTCACGCCGGGCTCGGTCGCGACAGAGGTACGCGCGATCATCCGCGAGAAAGGCATTCCTTACTGCGACCGCATCGATGACGCTATCCGTCTCATGCGTGCGTATTTCGAGTATCGTCCACAGGCGGGAGCGCCTGCCAAACCGGCGCCGCGTCGGTTTCGCGGACGGGTGCCACATGGCGGGTACCTGACCGAGCCCGAGACTAAATCGTTGCTTGCCGCGGCAGGCGTGCGCGTGACGCGGGAACAGCTCGTGCGCACGCGCGAGGAAGCGGTGGAGGCGGCACAGGCGATCCGATTTCCTGTTGTCCTCAAGGGGGTCAGCAAAAAGGTGGTGCATAAAAGCGACGCCGGCCTCGTGCGAACTTCGCTAAACGATCAGCGCGATGTCGAAGCCGCCTTCGATGATGTGCGTGCCAAGCTTGCCGCTGTCGATCCCCACGCCGCGGCATGCGTTGTGGCTGAAATGGTGGCAGGTGAGGCAGAGTTGATCGTCGGCGTCAAGTACGACGGGCAGTTCGGCTCGGCGGTAATGGTCGGCTCAGGTGGAGTGCTGGTCGAGCTGATCGGCGACGTCGAAGTGGCGCTAGCACCGCTTTCACCCGAGATGGCCGAGGCGATGCTGCGGAGGCTGCGGATTTGGCCCTTGCTCGGGGGCTTCCGCGGGCATGCCCCGCTTGACGTTGCTGCCGTCATAGACACCCTCGTCAAGGTTGGCGAACTTGCTGCGGCGCTGGGCGAGCGTCTCGTGGAACTCGACATCAATCCGCTTTTCGTCAAACCTCGTGGGATGGGCGTCGTCGCCGCGGACGCGAGGGCCGTCATCTCCTGAAGCGATATGCACCAGTACCGCAATTTCGACGAACAATGTATCGCGGGTCAGTCGAGCCGGAAAAAGTTGCGCGCATTGTTGTAAAGCCATTTGTCAATGACATGATCCTTCAAGGGCAGCGCCTCGTAAAGCGCAATCGATTCCTTATAGGGAATTCCAACGCTTCCGAGCGATATGCCCACCATTATCTTGTCCTGCAGGAGCGTATTGCCGAATTGCAGGAACTGCTCCCAGCCCGAACCTGCCTGTGCGAAATAACGCGGGTGATGTGCCGCCGTATCGCAATAGAGATTGGGGTGGCGACGTAACAGACCGACCATGTCCGCGACCCAGGGCCAGCCGCTAAGTCCCGCGATGATGCGCAATTCCGGGAAATCGATGGCAACCTGGTCAAGATGCCGCGGATGACCCAAGTCGTACGGCCTGTCATTGGCATAGTTCATCGATGTGTAAATTCGCACGGGGACGTCGAGTTCGACGCACTTCGCGTAGAGCGGATAGTAGCGGCGGTCGCTCGCGGGGATCGTGTTGAAAAGGGCTGCGATCCGTAGGCCATGCAGGCCGAAGTCGCGAATGGCACGCTCAAATGCTCGCACGCCGCGCATGCCGTCGAAGGGGCTTATCGACGCGAGGCCCAGAAACCGGCCGGGATATTTCGCGACAATTCCGCCGAGTTCTTCGTTTGCGACCCGTCCAACGACACCGGTTACCACACCGGCCTCATCCATGCGCGATACGAAATCGTCAAGCGACATTCCCGTCGCGACTTTTGTGCTGCCCTCCGGTTGTGGTGCGCGGGAGCGAAAGATTCTGCCATAATTCGCAAATCCGTAGTCAGGCGGCGGTTCCATTCGTTCGGGATCGCCGTAGCCTTGCACGAGCGTCGTCGTTTCGAATTTGCGTGGCCGACCATGCTCATCAGGCGGCAGATCGCACTCGACATCGATTACTTTTCGCATTTGGCTCCCCAACGACGACCGATCGGAACGGGATTCGCAATCGTCGACAGCATGATAGCGAATTGCTGCGCGCAAAAGCGCGATTCGATAGGCGGAATTTTCTACGCGGGTCGGACCTTTCGACGTAAATCCTTAATGACGCGCATTGCGGCATTGTGTCCTGGACCGCCGGTCACGCCACCGCCTGGATGACTACCGGAACCGCATAAATAGAGCGCTTGGATAGGTGTGCGATAACGTGCTGCCCGCGGCTGTGGGCGGAGGCTGAATAACTGGTCAAGCTCATGGCGGCCGTGAAATATGCACCCTTCGGTCAATCCGAAAATGCGCTCGAGATCGAGCGGCGTGAGAACCTGACGAGCTACCGTGATCGTGCCGAGATTCGGAATGTGACGCTCCACGGCGGCAAGGATTCGATCGGCCACCTGGTCCTTGATATCATCCCAATTCCTCCCGCCTGAAAGCTGGTAGGGGTAGTATTTACACAGCAGAGACATGACGTGATGGCCGTCGGGCGCCAAGCTATCGTCGAGTGCCGAGGCGATTTGGATCGTTACGTATGGTTCGTCAGAGAGCTCGCCATTGCGGGCGAGATTATAGTTTCTCTCCATCGTCTCGACATCTGGCAGCATGTTGATGATCGAGCCCCGTGCGAGTTCGCCCTCGGCACCGGGAAGGGCCGAAAATTCCGGAGTCGCGCGAAGTGCCAAATTCATGCGCAGCGAAGCCGTTCCCATTCGAAAACGCTCGATATCCGCGGCAAAGGTCGCGTCCAGATGCTCCTTGCCGACAAGGTGAAGAAAGGTGCGCTTGGGATCCGTGTTTGCAAGTACGACCCGTGCGCGGACCTCCTCGCCACTCTCGAGCCGAACCCCTTCGGCACGGCCGTTCTCGACCATTATCCGCGCGATTGGGGCCGACGTTCGTATCTCGACGCCATTTTTGCGCGCGGATGCGGCTAGTGCCTCGCTGACCGCACCCATGCCTCCTTTGGCGACCCCCCATCTGTATCGCACACCATCGAGCTCGCCCATGACGTTGAGGAGAAACGGCACCGCCGAGCCCGGTGCTCGAAGGCTCGCGAAATTACTGCTGACGCAGTGCACAGTGTAGATCTGACGGACCGTGTCGCTCTCGAACCAGCGCGCTGCGAGATCCTCGGCACTCAATGTAAACATTTGAATCAAGAAGTGCCGATCTTCCAGGCTCAACTTCCGAAGCTGCCGGCCGATGGCCACCGCGCCAAGAAGCGAGTCGAGTCCACCCGCAAGATCGGGCGGCGCGCGGAGCCAGAGGCGGCGCACGATATCGCCGACTCGCAGCAATCGAGCACGCAGCGCTTTCATTGCCTCGTAGTCCCGGTTCGAAAAGCGGCCGATAACCATTTGGTCGTGGCCTTCGTCGCCCGTCAGCAAGATAGCCCGGCCGTCGCTCAGCAGATCGACCGCGCCGCGATAGGGGATCGCTCGCAACCCGTGCTGCTTGAGATTGAGATCACGACTTATTTCGGAGCGAAACAGGCCGAGCGAATAGGATGCGATCGAGTTGCGGTAGCCAGGATGGAACTCCTCGCTGACGGCTGCGCCGCCGACGATGTGGCGACGCTCGAGGACCAGCGTTTTGAATCGTGCCCTGCCCAAGTAGGCCGCGGCAGTCAGCCCGTTATGTCCAGCGCCAATGACTATCGCGTCGTAAACGCCTGCCATGGATGGATATCCCTGAGGCGGATTCTCTTTACGTCATTATGCCCTGGCGCCGTTGCAAATCAAATTTGGAAATGCCGGTAGCACCTTACACCCAGGACACGCAGCTCAGGATGCGGCTAGATCGATCGCTCGTATTGGCGTCGCATGATAAAAGGGTATTCCATTCGCCGCAGCCGTCCCCTAGGCTGACTGAGTCGCCGATAGGAGCCGATAGGTTCAAGGGCTTGCCGATGAGAAAGCAATGCGCGCTGGTTGCAGTGGTGATGTATGCCACGGCACTCCTTGTGCCCCAAGGTTTTGCGACGCTGACGGTTCTCGTTCATGATGCGGTGGCGTCGCCCGCTTTTGCAGCGGCCGATTCGGAAACCGCTGCGCTGTGGTCAAGTCTGGTCGATCTGGCATCCCGCCATGGCACCAAAGACGAGCAACTCGACCCCGGAATCTGCAAGGGCTTTGGGCTTAGTGCGAAAAACCCTCAATGCAAATTCACCGACATCTCGATTTCGAACGACGATGGTGATTCGATCGGATTTGGGATTTTCAAAGAGCCCGGGACGGAGCGCACGCTTTGCGTCTCGGGCGACCGAGATCGACAAACAGGCCGTTATTATCTCAGCTCGCCCGACGGTACTCTGTTGCAGGCGTTGCGCGCGGAAGTGGGAAAGGGCTTTTCCCCCATGCCAAAAGGCGAGGCTCCCAAATCCTTTATGGAACACGTGTCGTTACTGAAGTCGCATTTGCAAGATCTTGTTGCCGCGTATGGTCAGTAATGCAGGCTGCTGACAGAGCGAAGCCTGCCGCGAGCGCTCTTGCGACAAAAGAGCGGCTTAATTTCGGAGCAAGGGGCAAAGCGGCCGTCGAATAGGCTCACCGCAATCGCCTGGCTACTCGTCGACGGGGTGTGGTGGCACGGCCCGCGACGAGGGGGGCCGGCATTCCCTTATTTGGACCTTTGCATCGCGCGCCCACCCGCGCGAGAATGTGTCATTCGCTACTCGCGATAGCGGGAATGGCACTTCGCGGCTGCGCTACATTATTTCGTTCGACGGAGATGGTACAGGATTAGCCTGTTTCGCGGGAGGGTCGAATGTTTAATCCAACGCGGCTCGTCATCGACGCATTTGTCGACCACTTGCAGGAAATGTATAAGCGCATATACGGCCTGCTGGAACCCGGTTATCCGGGAATCATCGAATTCGTGGGAAACCTGGCCCTCGAGAATATTGCCAACAGCGATGCGCCATACCATGACATGGCGCATACGATCATGGTGACGTTGCTGGGCCAGGAGGTCCTGCGCGGCAAGCATATCAGCGAGGGTGGGGTGACGCCGCATGACTGGCTGCACTTCATCATTTCCCTGCTCTGCCACGACATTGGCTATGTGCGCGGCGTCTGCAGAGGCGATCGCGACGGGCGCTATGTCATCAGCTTTCAGGGCGATACCATGGAACTGGCGCCGGGTTCCACGGATGTGTCGCTGACCCCCCATCACGTCACTCGATCAAAGCTCTTTGTGCGCGAGCGCTTCGGGAAGGGTACGCTCGCGAAGATCGACACGGAGATTGTCGAGGCGAATATCGAGCATACGCGCTTTCCGGTACCTCAGGATGAAACGCATGCGCCGACCAGCGATTATCCAGGGCTCGTCCGCGCATCTGATCTGACTGGACAGCTCGCGGATATCGATTATCTGCGGAAGATCCCAGCATTATTCGCCGAATTTCAGGAGACCGGCACGGCCGAAAAGTTGGGCTATCGCAACTCTGCCGATTTGCGCGCGGCGTATCCCGGCTTCTTCTGGAACCTCGTCAACCCCTATATCGCCGACGCCCTTCGATATTTGCGCGTGACGCAGGAGGGCAAACAATGGATTTCAAATCTCTATGCCCACGTCTTCTCCGTGGAGCACCGGGACGCCCTACACTAGCTCAACCCTGGTGGCTTTCGAACATCTTGGCGAGCGTACGATGCACAATACATTGCTTTATTGCGCGGTTACCCGCCGGCGAATTCGAAGATCGGCGTCAAAAGTGAACAACGATGGGCGAGCCCATGTCGAGGACCCAAAAGCCTGACGCCGGCCCAGAGGAATTGTTGGTCGCCGTCGTAGCGTACCCGACGCCCGCGTCATTCAGATCGTCGGTGAGGATCTGCTCTCGATTGGACGGGTTCGCCATCCAGTCGGCAATGACTTCCTGAGGATCTGCATGCGGTGCTGCAACCACTTCGACGGCGATCGAGTACCGATAGCCAGCTTGCAGGAAACGGGCATCTATCCCGGCGCCATTGCTGTCCACGTGTGAGAGAACGCCACGCCGCGCCAGGTCGTCCGCCATCGATTGAGCGACCGCAGTCAGCTCCGCGTTCGGATGCACGGGAGCGAGCCCGGCATCGCTGCGCGCCCGATTTACGAGCGCCAAGAGATTAGCTGCCGCCGCCGGATCGGCGGCGGGACCGACCGCAGTCGCCGGGACAGCGGAAAGGGACATCAAAATCGCGAACAAGACCGAGGACTTTGCTATCTTCATTGTCTTCCTCATGTTTTGAGATTTAAACCAGGCGGCTACGTGAAAATACCCCATCGAGCCAGCGCCGCCCGAACAGCGCCCCCACAATTCAATCGAGGGCGCACGGCCCAAGCGGTCAACAACGGCAAACGGCAGCGCAAAATATTGGAACGAAGATGGGACATTGATGAGACAAATTCGGGATCATTTGGCGTCGGATCGAGTCGTAGTGATCAAGCATTGAGCCGCCAGACGGTCGAATTGAGACAAACGGCATAGCTGACCCACAAGAGATACGGCACGAGGGCTGCCGTTGCGAGGGTCGAATGAAGGCGAAAATCGAGCAGAGTCGCGAGCAGGACGGCCCATAGAACCATTGCATCTATCATTGCGGCAAACGGACATTCGAGCCCGAAGAAGAGAATTGGCCAAAGGAAATTGAAGGTCAGCTGTCCCGCGTAAAGAAGCAACGCTCGCTTGCCGTTTCGCCAGCCGCTTTCGCGCCAAACCAGCCATGCGGCCAAGGCCATTAAGGCGTAGAGGACCGACCAGACGGAACTTAATACAGAATTGGGTGGCGCCCACTCGGGCTTCAAAAGGGTCGCATACCATTGATCGACTTTCCCAACCGAGGCATGTCTGCCGAAACCGTAAACGGTAAAGACAAGGACAAAAGAGACGGCAAGCCAAGCGAGATCATTTATCCGGCTCGCTTGGGTTTTTAGTACCATACTATGTTTCCGTGGTTATTCGGAGAGAAACAGCGACAGCGTGGAGGAATTGCATTCACTGCCTGCCGCGCCCCATGGCGCTACGTTCGGCTTCGACGTACCAATCGGCAATGGCGCCACCCGTCACGAATATGACGTCTTCGCGGTCGAGCAGCACATCAAGTATTTTCTGGAGATATACGAAGCGATGGGGCACACCGATCAAGTGTGGATGAAGCCCCAACGTGAGCACGCGCGGTTGCTGCCGCAATTCCCAATCGAAGACTTCGAGTGTATCGGTGAAGCGGCGATAAATTTCCGGCGAGGGATGACGCTCGACCGCGTAGATCACGCTGTCGTTGAGTTCGAGCGTGTAAGGCATCGACAGAAGAGGGCCGCTTGCAGTGTCCAGCCAGCTTGGCAAATCGTCGATTACCCAATCGAAGAGGTACTCGATTCCCGCGGCTTTAAGAAGATCTGGCGTCTCGAACGATTCCCGGAGCCCGGGGCCGAGCCAACCACGCGGACGGCGTCCGGCAAACCGCGCTATCTTGTCGAGCGCCAATTCGATGACTGCCGCCTCGTCGCCAGCGTCTTGGATCGAGCGCTGGTGCATGCCGTGGCCGACAAATTCCCAGCCGGCCTCCAGAATTGCTTCCGCACAGGACGGATAGGCCTCAATCACACTTGCATTGATACTCGCTGAAGCCGGAAGGGTTCGGTCCTCCAGGAGCGTGAGGATGCGGGGGATACCGCAACGCAGTCCGTACTCTGCCCAAGCGAAGTTGGGCACGTCCGGCACTTGGTCGAGGCCATGGGGTGGAGGAAGGATCGTGCGCGGCATCTTCTGATCGAATGGCCAGTGTTCGACGTTGACGACGATATGAACCATGAGTGGCTTTCCTTCAAGCGGCTCAAGATGCGGACGGCCAAACGACATTCGAAAAGGGATGCGGGGATTGGCCATTTCTGTTCTCCCTTGCCGTCGGAGGCGAGCTGCTTGGCCGAAAGAGTTTGAATGCCCAGGGTAATCGAGCGCGGGAATAATTGGTATCGGCCAGTCACAAGCGCCCAATGGCGGGCGGCTGCCCGCGAAGTGGCGGATTGGGGTGAGTCGCCCCGCGATTGCAACCGGAACCCGCGGCAAAGGGCGCGATCTCGGCAGATCGTTGCTTGGGATCGCGCGTCGACGAACTATATCGAAGAGGCGGCCCTCAAATGTACTCTGTGCCGTATCGGGTAGGGATTTGTTTATTGACGCACCAAAGATGCAGGAGCGGCTGAGGCGATCCGGAACCGTGGTCAGGGTGGGTATCGTTCGACAAGGGTTGCGTCGTTTTATCGGCATTTTGCTGCGCTTGGCAGTGGCCGTCGTCGGCATTTGGTTTGCGCTCATCCTTCTCTATCGCTGGGTCGATCCGCCGCTGACGCCTCTCATGCTGTTGCGGCTTCCCGCGGCTGGCACGATCCGTCACCAGACGGTCCCATTCCGAGATATTTCGCTCGAGCTACGGCGCGCTGTGATCGCGTCGGAGGACAATCGATTCTGCTTTCATCATGGGATCGATTGGCAGGCGGTCTCCCAAGCGGTCGATGAATATGAGATAGAAAACAGATTAAGGGGCGCCAGCACGATCACCATGCAGACCGTGCGAAATCTTTTCCTTTGGCCAGGTGGGGGATTTTTCCGCAAGGCCATCGAGGCTGGTTTGGCCCTGACGGTCGATGCCCTGTGGCCGAAGCAGCGGATTCTCGAAGTCTATCTCAATGTCATCGAGTGGGGCGATGGCATATATGGCGCCGAGGCGGCGGCGCGCATCTACTTTCATAAAGACGCGTCCCGCCTGACGCAGCGAGAAGCCGCACTCCTTGCAGCCGTATTGCCGAATCCTCGCCGCTGGTCCCCCGAGGCGCCGAACCGATACACCGCCGGGCGAGCGCGGCTGATTGCCGAGCGGATCGAGAAACTCGATGGTTATTTCGGCTGCACGCAATAGTGTCTTTTCGCAAGGCCTGCGATCCGATGTCCCTAAACGCGATTTGAGCTATATCGATTCGATGGATTCCAACGGCCCTTGCGCGGATAGCCCGGCGACCCCAGACTCTTAATTGCTACTTCGGCGCTTGGAGGGGGATTCGATGCGGCACGTCATGGTCAGCGCGCTCTCACTCGGCTTTGCAATTGTGGTCTCCGTGTCGGCGCATGCGGACTATACGATGCAGGCATTTCCCTTGCCGGAAGGTGCTGAACCGCACGATGTCTTTCCCGCCGCCGATGGAACCGTCTGGTACACGGCACAGCGTGCGGGTGCGCTCGGCCACCTTGACCCCAAGACCGGCAAAGTGACGCTTATTCCCCTCGGCGAGAACGCAGCACCTCACGGCGTGATCGTGGGCCCCGATGACGCGCCGTGGATCACGGACGGTGGGCTCAATGCGATCGTGCGAGTCGATCCGCAAACCCAGAAGATCGACACGTACAAGTTGCCGCCGCACGGGAATGAGCTCGCAAATCTCAATACGGCGACCTTCGATCGGCGAGGAATTCTGTGGTTCACCGGGCAAAATGGCGTCTACGGTGTTCTCGATCCTCGCACCGGCGGAATGCAGGTTTACGATGCTCCAAAGGGGGCCGGTCCCTATGGAATTACGACAACGCCCCAAGGTGCGGTCTTCTTCGCGTCGCTTGCAGGCAATTATCTGGGCCGTATCGACATTGATAGCGGCGAGGTCAAGGTCATCGAGCCGCCGACGCACGACCAAGGGGCCCGGCGCGTGTGGTCGGATTCAAAAGGTGGCATCTGGGTTAGCGAGTGGAACGCAGGTCAACTGGCGTGTTACGACTCTAAAAACGGGACGTGGCAAGGTTGGAAACTTCCAGGCGCGCATCCCCAACCCTACGCGATCTACGTCGATGAGCAGGATGAAGTTTGGCTCAGCGATTGGGGTGCGAATGCGATTCTGCGGTTCGATCCGGTCAAGCAAACCTTCGAGACGTTCGCACTCCCTCGGCGCGACGCGAATATCCGTCAGATGGCCGGACGCAAGGGCGAGGTGTGGGCGGCTGAGTCAGGCACCGACCACCTTCTCGTCATTCGGTTCTAGCGAGAGAAGCAATTGGCCAAGAAATGAAAACCCCGGCGCTTGAATTTTCTCGCCGGGGTCCATCAAGGCTGCGGGCCTGCATCCCCTCGCGCGGCGGGGGCATGCAGGCCCGCGTCGCGCGATACTAGCGCTTCTTCGCGGCCTTCTTCTTGGCCGGCTTCTTAGCAGTTTTCTTCACGGTCTTCTTTTTCGCAGCCATATCGTTCCCCTTTGCGAAAAAATACCCGCCGCGGGGCGGGCCGGGCGGGGGCGGGTTGAAAGCCCGCCGGACACCGACACGCGGGCGCACACGATGTGCAAGCGCCAATAACATATGTTGTGGTCAAAGCCGCTGTCAACACTTTCTATTGTTGGGGATAACTTTTTGAGCGAATTTTGTTCGTAGAAGTTTCCCTTCGCTGGATTTCATCCTTCAAATTCCACGATAGATACCCTCGCATGTCATTCCGGCGTCGTCGGGACAACAAGACCGCCTAGAGTGGTGGATTTGAAGTTCCCAGCATTTTGCTGGCATCCGCGATTAGGAACTTCAAATCCGAATACCACGCTCAATACAATATATTCCTCGTGTGGCCTTGAATCCGAAATTCGCTCCCGGTCCCGCCCCCTTAATGTGGCGAATATCGGAATCGTCACACGAGGCGTCTGTACCGAAAAAGCCCGCATCTCCCCTTTTTGCTCGGAGGTGTTGGACAATCGGCATCAGCGACCGTTTCGATCTTAAACGCCGAGCGTTGACGGCGGGGGTCGCAACGCTGTCTTCTTGGGGCTCTTGCGTGCGTTTGCCGCCTCATGCGATGACGGAAAACAGGGAATGCCGAAGCATGGAAAGCCGTCTATCCGCTGCTCCACCCGCCGCCTTCGGCCACCGCGAAATTCTCGTGATTTTGAGCGGGGTCATGTTGGGAATGATACTCGCCGGCCTCGATCAGACGATCGTGGCGACAGCGCTGCCGACAATCGCGCGCGAACTTCATGGCATCCAGCACATGTCATGGGTTGTTTCCGGCTATTTGCTCACTTCGACCGCTGCGACCCCAATCTACGGAAAGCTATCGGACCTTTACGGCCGGAAGGTCATGCTGCAGGTGGCGATCGGTATTTTTCTGGTCGCATCGACCCTTTGCGCGATTGCCGGCACGATGACCGAACTTATACTCGCTCGCGCCCTGCAGGGAATTGGCGGTGGCGGCCTCATGGCCATGGCGCACGCCACGATCGCCGATGTGATCGCACCCCGCGATCGAGGGCGCTATCAGGGTTATTTTTCGAGCGTCTTTGCCGCCACCAGCGTTGCCGGTCCGGTGCTCGGTGGATTTTTCTCGGATCACCTCACTTGGCGATGGGTTTTCTGGATCAACATTCCGATCGGCGTGGTCGCGATTCTCATATGCAATAAGACGCTCCGCAAGCTCACAGTCCCGCGGACGGCGCGCCGCGAGATCGATTATGTGGGTGCTACGCTGTTAGTGAGTGCTATAACCCTGCTCGTTCTTGCAACGACCTGGGGCGGCGTCGAGATGGCCTGGTCGTCGCCGAATCTAATCGGGCTCGTGGTCGCAAGTCTCGTACTTTTGGCCGCCTTCGTATTGAGGGAGCGGATTGCGCGCGAGCCTATTATTCCTCTTCGTCTATTCAGGATCGGCATATTCACCGTTGCTAGCATCGGATCCTTCCTGTCCTCGATGGCGATGTTCGGCGCCATCATATTTCTTCCGTTGTTCCTCCAGCTCGTATCCGGCGAGACGGCGTCACAGTCCGGGTTTTTGTTGATTCCACTTACCGGTGCCATCGTCGCTGGCGCTTATGCGGCTGGGCGCATTGTCAGCCACACCGGACGGTACAAGATATTTCCAATCCTTGGGCTCGCCATTGCAACATTCGCGTTCGTACTTCTTTCGACGATGGATGCGCGTACCGGCCGCATCGAGTCCGGTTGTTTTATGGCGCTCGTCGGTTTGGGGATCGGAATGGTGCTGCCGATCATGGTGGTCACGATACAAAACGCCGTCGATCTGCGAGACCTCGGCACGGGCACCGCCGCCGTGAATTTCTTCCGCTCGATGGGCGGATCTTTCGGCGTGGCTCTGCTCGGGTCGGTGCTGCTCAGTGAGCTCGATAGGCGGATTGCACGTGTGCCCGGTCACGAAACGATGGGCGACCGTCCAGCCTTCGACCTTCTGCACGGCGATACGAGCAACATCGGTAAGCTTGGTGAATCGGCGCGCCGGCTACTCGTGATGGCTTTGGAGCAATCATTCACCGTCGTCTTTTTGACGGGGGCTGCCATTTCCGCAATCGCTCTGATTACGGTGTTTTTCCTCAAGGAGCTGCCCTTGCGGACTGCACAGCCGCACGGCCTCCCGGCGCCCTCGGCATCGGACGACTGTGCTTGAATAGGGTGATTTGGCGCTACCGCGACGCCATTCGATCCTGCAGTGCCGCAAGAAACTTCGCGACTCGTCTGGCATTGACGCCAAAATCGCTTCGGCCGTAGCGCGATTCTGAGCGCATATCCAGCCGAGTTCCCGAGCCATCCGCAATAATTCGGAGCACGATATCGTCCTTGAAGCCGTACCAGAGGGTCGTATCGAATGCCTCAATGCGTCCCTCGGCGGGAGCGTCCGCCGTCACTGTCCAACCTGATTCCTTGACGAGCGAGAGCGCGGCAGCGAATACCTGATCGGGTGGTGCATTGAAAAAGGCGGGCTTGATATCGGGATAGCTCGCCAACTGTTGCTTTGCGATATCCGGCCCGCCATATGTGGCAGAATTCTCCGCACCTTGGCGGAGTGCCACTGCAGCGACAAAGGCCGGGGGGTTTTCGGTATCGGTTGTGATGTCGTGGATGTATGGCTTCGATGGCAGGATCACGTAACGGAAATACGCGGGATAACCGGCGATCACAACGCTGACGGCGAGGCCACACAACGCGGCGAGGGTGCCCGATCGCCGGATTCGTTGGCGCGGCCAGAAAAGGGCGACGAGCGAAAGAAGGCCGGCGGCGATCGCAACATAGACCGAATACTCCAGGATCTTGAATCCGTCCCGGAAGTACCACAGGCCAAGGCGCCAGCCGAAACCGGAGGAAATTGCGGCGATACCCGCAAGAATGGCGAGTGTCAGGGCATAGCTCGACAGCGTCGCTCTGGTCGACGACTTGCCAGCGGAACTCGCGGCGGAATGGGCGGTTCGGTCAGACACGGCTTGCCTCCACGCAATTGAACGCGCGCGTCCCCGTTTCTTCGTCGCCGCTAGGCAAGCATGGGGGGTCTTGAAAAGGCAAGCGCCTTGAAAATTAGGTTTTTCTAACGACTGGCCTAATGAGTTGGTGCCTGGCGCTGGATTCTCCCGCGGCGGTGCGGCAATCTAGGTCGACGAAAGAACTTGACAGCCGATGACGGATACCGACGGCACGGCGTCCTGACAAAGGTAAAAAATGACAAATCCCGCGGTAGCCGGCGAGTCGCAGCCGAACAATTTTAGTGCGAGCGAAGCTGCGCGCCGCATTGCGCGCGGCGAGCTCAGTTCAATTGACCTTGTCGAGGCATGCCTCACGCGCATCGCCAAGCGCGAGCGCACCGTCGGTGCGTGGCAGCATCTCGACCCGGATTCCGCGCGCGAAATGGCGCGCACGCACGACGCCGAGGCGCCGCGTGGCGCGCTTCACGGTGTGCCGGTCGGAATCAAGGACATCTTCGACACGGCTGACATGCCCACTACCTATGGCTCTGACATCTATCGGCATAACCGGCCGAGCGCCCATGCTGCGGCGGTCGAATTGCTGGTGGCGGCCGGCGCCATCGTGCTCGGTAAGACGGTCTCTACCGAGTTCGCGTATTTCACGCCGGGAAAAACCTCTAACCCCCATAACCGGGCTCATACGCCAGGCGGCTCATCGAGTGGATCGGCGGCGGCCGTGGCGGACTACATGGTGCCGCTTGCGATCGGCAGCCAGACCGCGGGCTCGGTGATTCGGCCAGCGGCTTTCTGCGGTGTCATCGGATTCAAACCGAGTCATGGTGTCGTCTCGATGATGGGTGCCAAACCCTTTGCCCCTTCCCTTGATACCGTCGGCACTTTCTCTCGCTCGGTCGAAGACACCGAATTGATTGCCCGCGTCCTCATGGGCGACAATCTCAGAACGCCGGATTTGGCGGTTGAGCGTCCGCGCCGCATCGGCATTTGCCGGACCGAACATTGGAGGGAGGCGGGGCCCGCCACCGTCGTTGCGATGGACACGGCGGCGGCCGAGCTTCAACGGCACGGTGTCGAGACTGTCGACCTCATGTTGCCGGAAGCTTGCCAAGGGCTCACCGAAGCCCAGCATGTCGTCATGGCGTTCGAGGCGCGCCTCTCCTACGCGGTGGAACTGCGCGACCACGCGAGTCAGCTAAGTCAAAAGCTTCTCGACTTTCTTGAGGAATCCCGCACGATCTCTGAAGGGCGATATTCTGCGGCCCTCCAACGCACGGCAATCGCGCGAGCTGCATTCGACGCCCTCCTTGAAAAATTCGACCTTGTGATGACCCCGAGCGCGCCGGGTGAGGCGCCTCTCGGACTGAACGCGACGGGCGATCCCATTTTCAACCGACTCTGGACGTTGCTTCACGTTCCGTGCGTGACGATCCCTTTTGCAACCGGGCCGCACGGCCTGCCGATCGGTCTGCAGTTCGTAGGGCGTTTCAAGCACGACCGCACACTGTTGGCGCTTGTGCGTTGGATTGAAGCCGAACTCTCTTAGGGGATGGTACGACGAGCGGGGCCTCTCCGGGCGTGGAGCGCTTCATGCGCGCTGCGGGAGTTCCACCGCTGAAGCACTACATCACTGCACCCATCTGCCAAGGTGCGAATTCATCTTCGCCCATGCCGAGGAGTTCGCTCTTCGTCTTCTGGCCGGACGCCGTCTTGAGGATGAGATCGAAGATTCGTGCCCCGCACGCCTCGACCGACTCAGCACCGTCTACGATCGTTCCGCAATTAATGTCCATATCGTCGCTCATCCGGTGGTAAAGCGAAGTGTTTGTCGCCAGCTTGAGTGACGGCGAGGGCTTGCAGCCGAAGACGGAGCCCCGTCCCGTCGTGAAGCAAATTACGTTGGCGCCACCCGCGACCTGGCCTGTCGCGGAAACAGGATCATAGCCGGGCGTGTCCATGAACACGAAACCCTTGGCCGTCACGGGTTCCGCGTATTTATAGACATCGACCAGGTTCGTCGTACCGGCCTTGGCGGCCGCACCGAGCGACTTTTCCAGAATCGTCGAAATGCCGCCCGCCTTGTTGCCGGGCGAAGGATTGTGGTTCATTTCGCCGCCGTGCTTAGCCGTGTAGTTTTCCCACCAATTCATGAGCTCGACGAGCTTGGCGCCGACCCCGGGGCTGACCGCCCGCCGTGTCAGAAGGTGCTCCGCCCCATACGTTTCGGGCGTTTCGGAGAGGATGACGGTGCCCCCGTGGCGTACGATGAGGTCGGAGGCCGCACCCAAAGCGGGGTTGGCCGAAATGCCCGAATATCCGTCGGAGCCGCCGCACTGAAGGCCGATTGTGATGTTGGAGGCAGGTACGGCATTGCGGCGTACCTTGTTCGCATCGGGCAACATCGCCTTGATCCGGGCAATGGCTTCCTGCACGGTCCTCCTGACGCCGCCTGTCTCTTGAATCGTCATGGTCTGGAGCAAGGGACCCTCGGAAAGTTCCTCGGCGCGCATGAGCCCGCCTATTTGCGCGGCCTCGCAGCCAAGGCCAAGGATAAGCACGCCGAAGAAGTTCGGATGACGCGCATAGCCGGCGATTGTGCGATGGAGAAGCTCCATGCCTTCCCCGTCGACGGCCATGCCGCATCCCGTCTTGTGGGTAAGAGCGACGACGCCGTCGACATTGGGAAAATCGACAAGCAGCCCTTCGCCTGTGAAGGGATTGGTACGGAAAGCGTCGGAAATATGTCGTGCGGTTCCGGCTGAGCAGTTCACCGACGTCAGGATTCCGATGTAGTTGCGGGTGGCGACACGGCCGTCCACGCGCACGATGCCTTCGAAGCTCGCGGGTTCATTCATATACTGGGTCGGTTTGGCGTTTTCACAATAGGCATAGTCACGGGTAAAATCGTGCATGCCGCAATTATGTGTATGGATATGTTCCCCCGCCGAGATCGCGGACTCGGCAAAGCCGATTATTTGCCCATAGCGCAGGATTGGCTCACCCTTGGCGATGGCGCGCGTTGCGATCTTATGGCCGGAGGGTATATGGGTTCGGGCACTCACACCCTCGCCCGGAATATTGGTGCCAGGAAGAATATCGGCCCGGGCGACCGCGATATTGTCCGAAGGATTTAGACGAATGGTGAGGGCGGCGACTTCGGCCATGGAATATCTCACATCGATTGGATCGTATGCTCGCAGTATAGCCTTGCCGACGGGGATGTGAAGCGAAGGGAGCCGTGTGCGGCCCGCGTCTTGCCAAAGGTGCCATGTCACTTCTACCATCCGCCCAGAAACGAAAAGGGGCGAAGAGTGAGCGGACGGCTTCAAGGAAAGAAGGCGCTGATTACGGCCGCAGGGCAAGGGATTGGCCGGGCAAGCGCACTCGCTTTCGCACGCGAAGGTGCCGAAGTTGTCGCGACTGACATTAACGAGACGACGCTAGGGGAGATATCCGAAATCCCAGGTATCAGCGTGCGGCGGCTCAATGTGATGGACTTTACCGCCATCGAACGACTCGGGCATGAACTCGGCTTCGTCGATATCCTCTTCAACTGCGCGGGCTATGTCCACCACGGCAATGTCCTCGAGGCCAGGGAGCCGGAATGGGATCTCGCGATGAATCTTAACGCGAAATCGATGTTTTACACGATCAAAACGTTCCTTCCGGCAATGCTGGAGAAGGGTCGGGGCTCGATCATCAATATGGCGTCGGTATCAGGCTCGGTGAGTGGCATCTTGAATCGCTTCGTTTATGGCGCAAGCAAGGCGGCCGTAATCGGACTTACCAAATCGGTGGCGATCGATTACATCAAGCGCGGCATCC
>DASPOR010000215.1 GCA_035625915.1 Alphaproteobacteria bacterium
GCACGTGAGTTGAGCATCGCAGGCGCGAGGAAAAATGCGATACTACGTTGCCATCGTTCACAAGGACCCCGACAGCGACTTCGGCGTATCGTTTCCGGATTTTCCGGGCTGCATTACAGCGGGATCGACGTTATCCGAAGCGACCGACATGGCAATCGAGGCTTTGTCTGGACACATCGAGCTTATGGCCGCGGACGGTGATGCGATCCCAGAGCCTTCCGACATTGGCGCCATCATGTCGAATCCCGACTTCAATGATGGATTTCCGATACTGGTCCCGGCCCCTAACCCGAAGGCTCGCGCGGTACGTCTTAGCATCACGCTCCCCGAGGATGCGATCGCGGAGATTGACCGCTTCGCCGAGGCCCATGGTTACACACGCTCTGGTTTTCTCGCCCACGCTGCGCGGAAGGTCATTCGAGAAGAGGCGGCATAGGGCGGCACCGCGCGCCTCGTGGTTCAACGTGGCTGTGCCGTGGCGGGCCGGGCGGCGAAATGCCGCGCTCGACTGACCCGAATCGTCCGACCGCGAGACCCCGAAAACTATAGCCTCACTCTATGGAGGGCATCAGAATCTCGTATTGGACCGATAGGCCGAAACGAGCGAAGATCGATTTGCAATTTCGCCAAGGTTTCGCGAAGAACATGCTTACTTACTCGCCGCCCTCATCGATCACGATTCTCGAGCACGGCACGGTTCTCGTTGTCGTCTGGGCGGACGGCCGCGAGAGCTGGTTTCCGGCCATCTGGCTCGCGGACAATCGGCCGGAAAACCGCCACAAGCCCGATGGGCAGCGCCTTCTCGATGCGGCCGAGTTGCCGGCCGATATCGCGATCCGCCGGGCCGAGATCGGAACCGGCGGCATTGCGATTGCGTTCTCCTGCTTCGAGGCACCATCGAATTTCGACGGGACCTGGCTGCGCGCGCACGCCCTCGATCCGGTCTCCCGTTCCGAGCGGCGTCACGCCCCGCTTCTCTGGGACCACGCTCTGGCCGACAACCTTCCGGCCGACACCTATGACGCCGTCACCAATGATCGCGCGGCTCTCGCACGGTGGCTCGCCCATGTTCGGGACCTCGGATTTGCCATGCTGCGGGGCGTGCCCACCAAGGCGGGGCAGGTGTGCGAGGTGGTTGGCCTCTTCGGTTATGTCCGCGAGACCAATTATGGGCGGCTCTTCGATGTTCTCGCCTCCGACGACGCCAACAATCTCGCCAACACCGCACTTGAACTCGGTAACCACACGGACAATCCCTACCGCGATCCCGTGCCGCAACTCCAGTTGCTCCACTGCCTCGAAGCCGCGGAAGGCGGTGGCGAATCGGTCGTGGTCGACGGGTTCGCGGCGGCGGAGCGGCTGAAGCGCGAGAACCCGAGCGCTTTCGAAATCCTGAGCCGGTCGGCGGTACCCTTCCGGTATTTCGAGGCGGGGACGGTCGATTTGCGCCATCGCGCACCCCTGATAGAGCTTAATATCGAGGGCCGGCTTCGGACGATCCGCTTCAACAACCGCTCGATGGCGCCGCTCGATCTCGACGCGGAGGAAACGCTGGCTTTCTATGCGGCTTATCGGCATTTCGCTCGCCTCCTCCACGATCCCCAGTTGACCGTCGGTTTCCGCCTGCGGCCGGGCGATCTCTTCATCGTCGACAACCGCAGGGTGCTGCACGGGCGGCGCGGATTCTCGGGCGGGCGCCGGCATCTTCAAGGCGCCTACGCGGACGTCGATTCACTGCTGAGCAAGCTTAGGATTCTGGAGCAAATGGGATGACCGTTTCGACGCACGATGAACTTGTCCTCGGCGAGATCGAAGCCCTCTTCGAGGCGCAGGGCCGCGAAACCTATGGCGAAGGTGTCACGATCGAGGCGCACAGCCTTCAGACGGCAGCTCTTGCCCTCGCCGAGGGTGCCGACGAGGCACTCATCGTCGCAGCACTGCTCCACGATATCGGTCACTTCCTCGAATTGCGCGACGATCGCTTCGGCTATCACAAGCACGACCGGTCGGGCGGCGACTGGCTCGCGGCGCGCTTTCCGGCATCGGTCGGCGAGCCGGTCCGCCTGCACGTCGCCGCGAAGCGGTATTTGTGCGCGGTCGATCCCCGTTATCGCGAAACACTCTCCGCCGCCTCGCAGCACTCGCTCGAAAAACAGGGTGGTCCGATGACGGCGGAACAAGCGGCCGAATTCGCGCGCAATCCGCACCGGGAGCGGGCGTTGCGACTGCGCCGCTGGGACGATCGGGGTAAGGTGCCGGGTCTGGAGGTTTGGCCGCTTGCGCGGTATCGTTCGATGATTTTCCGATTGCTGCAGGCGTCCGAACGAGCGCCCTGACCGGGCGAAGAACAATCGAAAAAAGGCGGGCGGCAACGGTATCGGCCGGGGAAATGTGCCGACGGGGAACAGGGAGATGCCGACGCCGCAGCCAAATTTTCTCATAGTCATGGCCGACCAGCTGACGCCCGGCGCACTCTGCGCCTATGGGGGCCGGATCGCACGCACGCCTCATATCGACGCCCTTGCGGGCGAGGGTGTGGTTTTCGATTCGGCGTATTGCAACAGCCCCCTTTGCGCGCCGTCGCGAGGCACATTCCTTTATGGCCTGCTGCCGTCGCGTACCGGAGTCTACGACAACGCCGCCGAGTTTCCGGCGGCAATCCCGACCTTCGCGCATCATCTGCGGTGCAGTGGGTACCTCACGGCGCTCTCGGGCAAGATGCATTTTTGCGGCGCCGATCAGCTTCACGGCTTCGAGGAACGGCTTACGACCGATATCTACCCGGCGGATTTTGGCTGGACTCCGGATTGGGAAAATTTCGAGGCGCGGCCGAGTTGGTATCACAACATGCTTTCCGTCACCCAAGCGGGCCCCTGCGTGCGCACGAATCAGCTCGATTACGACGACGAGGTGATCTTCTGTGCGCGCCGGAAGATCTATGAAATCGCGCGCGAACGCACCCGACGGCCGTTCTGCCTCGTCGTTTCCATGACCCATCCCCACGATCCCTTCGCGATCGCGGAGGAATACTGGAACCGCTATCGCGAGGACGAGATCGACGCCCCGCGCGTGACGCTAGGGCGCGATTCACTCGATCCGCACTCCCTGCGCCTGCGTCATGTCAGCGACATGGACAGGATGCCGGTCAGCGCCGAGCAGGTTCGTAATGCGCGCCGCGCCTATTTTGGTGCCGTGTCCTACGTCGACGATCAGTTGGGCCTGCTTCGACGCACACTCGACGAATCCGGCCTCGCCGACGACACGGTCACGATCTTGCTGGCCGATCATGGCGAAATGCTCGGCGAGCGCGGGCTTTGGTACAAGATGAGCTTCTTCGAGGGCTCCGCCCGCGTGCCGTTGATCGTCAGCGCGCCCCGGCGTTTTTCGCCGCGACGTGTTGCAGCGTCCGTTTCCCTCGCCGATATCCTTCCAACCCTCCTCGATCTCGCCGGGCTGGGTGCGTCGGCGGATTGTGGAACCCCACTCGATGGACAAAGCCTTGTCCCGCACCTCGACGGCAAGGGCGGACACGACGAAGTCGTGGGCGAATATGTGGCCGAGGGTGCCATCGCTCCCATCGTCATGGTCAGGCGAGGGAGGCACAAATTCGTTCACTGCCCTGCCGATCCCGACCAGCTCTACGATCTCTCGGCCGATCGCGATGAAGTGCGAAACCTCGCGACGGATCGATCGATGTCCGACGCGGTCCGCACGTTTCGCGACGAGGTGGCCGCACGTTGGGATCTCACGACGCTGCATCAATCGGTCATACTCAGTCAGCACCGGCGGCGGATCGTCACGGCGGCCCTTGCGAAGGGTGCGCCCCACCCGTGGGACTTCGAGCCTTATCTCGATTCGAGCCGCCGCTTCGTGCGGAACAATCGCGACCTCGACGATACCGAGGCGGCGGCACGGCTCCCGCGCATATCCTGATTTGCTTCCGTCGACGGGGGGAGGGGACAAAATGGCGGTCCAGTACGACGCGATCATCATCGGGGCGGGACACAATGGGCTCGTCTGCGGGAGCTATCTTGCGAAAGCCGGCCTCAAGACGCTCGTGCTCGAACGGCGGCACGTTATCGGCGGTGCAGCGGTCACCGAGGAAATAGCGCCCGGCTTCCGCGCCTCGATCTTCTCCTATTTGATGAGCCTGCTTCATCCGCGCGTGATCGCGGAACTCGAGCTAAGGAAGTTCGGTTTGGAAGTGTTGCCGGCGAACGATCTCTTTTGCCCGCTCTACGGCGACGACTACATCATCTTTAGCGACGACACCAAGAAGACCCAAGCGGAGTTCACCCGCTTCTCCCGCCACGATGCGGAGATATATCCCGTCTTCGACGCCTACCTCCACGAAGCGACGACGATCGTGCGAAAGCTTCTTTTCGAAACGCCAATCGACCCGACGCGGCGGGACTGGAAATCGTTCAAGGAGACCGCCGCTTTCTTGTGGCGTCAGCGAAAGGTCGGGCGCAAGGCCTATCGCATCGTCGATCTTCTGACGCAAAGTGCTTACGACTATCTCTCCGACTGGTTCGAGAGCGACATCATAAAGGCGATCCTCGCCTACTACGCGTCGATCGGCACGTTCGCCGGGCCGAAATCGCCTGGGTCGGCCTACGTCATCATGCACCACATCATGGGGGAGCATGTGGGTGCGGGCGGCTGGGGCTTCATCAAGGGCGGCATGGGCAGCATCACCCAGGCGATCGCCGCGTCCGGCCGCCGCTTCGGGCTCGAAGTCATGACCGATGCGCCCGTCGCCGACGTGACCGTCGCGCAGGGGCGCGCCACAGGCGTGCGCACGAAGGACGGGCGGGAATTCGCGGGGCGCATCGTCGTCTCGAACGCCGACAGCAAGACGCTCTTTCAAAAACTCGTGTCGCCGTCCCATCTGCCGCCGGAGTTCCTCGCCGACATCGGGCACTTCCGAACCTTCTCGACCGCATTCAAGATCAATATCGCAGCAGAGGCACCACCCGCCTACAAGGCATTCGACAAGGCGAAGGCCAAATTCGATTACCCGACCTACGTCCACCTCGCACCGGACATCGACTATCTCGAGCGCGCCTATGACGACGCCAAATACGGCTGGTATTCGTCCAAGCCGTTCGTGACCCCGGTTGTCCCGACGATCGTCGACGACACGCTTGCGCCCCCCGGCAAGCACGTCATCAACCTCTTTGGCGGTCATGCGCCCTATCGGCTCAAGAATGGGGATTGGGCGCACGAGCGCGACAATTTCGTGAAAAACGTCATGAACGTGGTGGACGAATTCGCACCCGGCTTTTCCAATGGGATCATCGACATGCAGGTGCTGCTCCCGCCCGATATCGAGGAGATCGTCGGCCTGCCGAACGGGCATATCTTCCAGGGCGAGCTGTCGCCCGATCAGCTTTTCTTCCAGCGCCCCGCCCCGCATTACGCCGACTATCGCACGCCTATTCCGGCCCTATACCAATGTGGGTCCTCCTGTCATCCGGGTGGCGGGGTCTCGGGCATTCCCGGCTTTAACGCCGCACGGGAAATCCTCAAGGACTGGCGCAGACTTTCCCGTCGCGCGAGCTGAGTGCGCGCGAGGCGATAAATCCGTAGGCAGAGCAGCGCAAACGTCGTGATAATCACGGCGATAAAAGTCGCATGACCGCTTTCCTGTTGCGCGGCTTCCGTTCTCGGGCGTAAATCCTAAAGCAACCGCGGCCCGGATATTTCAGGGGGCGGCGCAAATCGGGGACATGCCCATGAACACGGAAGTGATCGTTACGTGCGCCGTCACCGGTGCGGGTGACACGGTCGGCAAACATCCGGCAATACCGGTGACGCCACGCCAAATTGCCGATGCAGCGATCGAGGCCGCCAAGGCGGGTGCGGCGGTCGTGCATATCCACGTTCGCGATCCCGCGACGGGCAAGGGCAGCCGGGACCCGAAGCTCTACCGCGAAGTGGTCGAGCGGCTGCGCGCAAGCAATACCGACGTCGTGATCAATCTGACCGCCGGGATGGGCGGAGATTTCGAGGTCGGCGCGAAGGACCCGAAGGTTCCCGGACCGAATACCGATCTCGTGGGCCCGCTCGAGCGTCTCGTGCATGTCGAGGAGTTGCTGCCCGAGATTTGCACCCTCGACTGCGGCACGCTCAATTTCGGCGACGGCAACATGATCTTCGTCAGCACGCCGACCTACCTCCGCGCGGGTGCCAAGCGCATCCAGGAATTGGGTGTGAAACCCGAGCTTGAAGTCTTCGACACGGGTCATCTCTGGTTCACCAAGCAGCTCCTGAAGGAAGGGTTGCTCGACCAGCAGCCGCTCTTTCAGATTTGCCTCGGCATCCCTTGGGGCGCTCCCGCCGACACCACGACAATGAAGGCGATGGTGGACAGCCTTCCGGACGGCGCCATTTGGGCTGGCTTTGGCATCGGCAGGCTCCAGATGCCGATGGTGGCGCAGGCGGTCCTCCTCGGCGGCAACGTGCGGGTCGGACTGGAGGACAACCTTTACCTCGAAAAAGGCGTCCATGCGTCGAACGGTCAGCTCGTCGAGCGGGCGATCAAGATCATCGAACTCATGGGCGGGCGAGCGGTAACGCCCGCCGAGGCGCGCAAGAAGCTCGGCCTCAAGGCGCGGTGAGTCCAAGCGCGGCAACTTCAAACGGGGCGCTCCGATGGCGGTCGAAAACATCAAGCGTGTTGCAGTCGCCGGTGCCGGTGTAATCGGAAGCGGGTGGGCCGCACGCTGTCTTGCGCACGGCCTCGATGTCGTGGCGTGGGATCCCGGGAAGGGGGCCGAGGAAAAGCTCCGCGCCAACGTCGCGAATGCGTGGCCGGCACTTGCGCGGGTGGGCCTCGCCGCGGGTGCGGATCAGGGGCGATTGAGCTTCGTCGCAAAGCTCGCCGACGCGGTAAGAGATGCGGACTTCATTCAGGAGAACGCGCCCGAGAACGAAGACTTGAAGCGATCGCTCCATGCGGAGATCGACGCCGCATGCCGACCCGACGTCATCATCGCCTCGAGTTCGTCGGGCTTGTTGCCGTCGAAATTCCAGGCCGGGTGCCGGCACCCCGAGCGCGTGGTGGTCGGGCATCCCTTCAATCCCGTCTATCTTCTCCCGCTCGTCGAAGTGCTCGGTGGTTCGAAAACGTCGCCCCAGGCGATCGAACGGGCCGTGCATTTCTACGCCTCGATCTCGATGCGTCCGCTCAAGGTGCGCACGGAAGTGCCAGGATATATTTCCGACCGGCTTCAAGAGGCCCTGTGGCGGGAAGCGCTTCACATGGTCGCGGAGGGGGTGGCGAGTACCGCCGAGATCGACGATGCGATCCGCTTTGGACCGGGCTTGCGGTGGTCCTTCATGGGTACCTGCCTTATCTTCCACCTGGCCGGTGGAGACGTGGGCATGCGCCACATGCTCGCCCAATTCGGGCCCGCGCTCAAATTGCCGTGGACGAAGCTGATCGCACCCGAGCTTACGACCCAACTGATCGACCGCATGGTCGAAGGCACCGCCGCACAAGCGGGCGGGCGAAGTGTGAAGGAACTCGAACGCTATCGCGACGACGCCCTCATCAGCGTGATGGAGGCTCTGAAGGCGGTGAAAGCGCGTCACGGCCTGGCACCGGAGGATTGAGGTGACGGGCAGCGATCCAATTCGGTCGCGCGATAGCGGACGATTGCGACTTCTGCACGCCACCGTGATCCCGGAATGGGTCGACTATAACGGCCACATGAGCGAGCCTTACTACGTCCTCGTCTTCGGGAACGCGTCCGACGCCTTTTACGACCATATCGGAATGGACGATGCGACGCGGCGAGCGACGGCGACCTCCATCTATACCGTCGAAGCGCACATCAACTATCTGCACGAGGCGAAGGAGGGCGAGCGTCTTCTGGTGGAAACGCAGCTTTTGAAGCACGATTCCAAGCGCATCCACCTTTATCACGCGATGCTTCGGGAAGATGACGAGCGGCTCTTGGCGACGACCGAGCTGATGCTGCTGCACGTCGACAAGAAGTCGCTCAAGGTCTCACCCTTCTTGCCGCACGCCGCCGCACGACTTGCCGAAGTCGCAGCAGCACAGGCCGGGCTTTCCCCACCCCGGGACGTCGGGCGCAGCATCGGGCTCTAGTGTGGCTCGTCCGAAATTCGCCCTATGTAACGTTTCGAACGAGGTTTGCCCGGGGCTCGCAACCTTGATTAGTATTGAGAGCCGCTTTTCGAGCCCCGATCTGGAGCCTGGTGCCGAAGCTCACGTGCGGTGCGCCGGGCGAGTGGAGGGAGAGCCGCCATGGGCGCCGCGATACGAGGTGTACGAAGCTGCATCGCGGCAGTTCTGATCGCTGCCGCAGCGCCGACGGGCGCCTATGCTGCGAATGCCGGACCTTCCAGCCAAGCGCCGGCCGCAGCCCCGGAAGAGCCGCCGCCTCAGGTTCGCGCGTTGTTGAACCTGCTCGGCGATACGACGGTCCAGAAATGGCTCGAGCAGCAGGGTGCCGCGAAGGCGGCGGCCGCACCGGCGCAGGAGAGCGAAAATGCGCTCGAGGATTATCTAAATTCCAGTGCTGGCTCGATCCACGACCAGATCATCGCGCTTGCCCACGCCGTTCCGAATTTGCCCTACGAGTTCGAGCGAGCCGGCGCCCGCCTCACCACGGCCCACGGTGAATACGGGGCAGCCAAGGCCGTCTTCAACCTCGCCGTCTTCGTCGCCTTGGGCTTTGGCGCCGAATGGCTGTTCTGGTGGGTAACGAGGAGCGCGCGCCGTCGCCTCGACGGGCTCCCTATCGAGACCACCAACGATCGCATACGGATCATCGCTTTGCGCTTCGCCTTCGCGCTCGGCATGGTTGCAGCCTTTACCCTCGGCAGTCTTGGCCCCTTGCTCGCGCTCGATATGGAACCGACCCGTCGCGGGGCGGCCGTGAGCTATCTGATCTTCGCGGTGGTCATCCAGGTTGCTTTCGTCATCGGCCGTTTGCTGTTGGCCCCCGATCATGAGCGATTCCGCATTATTCC
>DASPOR010000216.1 GCA_035625915.1 Alphaproteobacteria bacterium
GAGCCTTATTCGGCTGATGTTCTGATGGGCTCGATAGCTGATGAACATGTGCACATGATCAGCCGCAACTTTTCCGGAGATGATTTCCAACTCGTTCTCCGCAGCAATCTGCCGCAGAAGATCGCGAACTCGGGTCGCCACCTGCCCCGTCAGCACCCGTTTGCGGTATTTCGGGCACAACACAAGATGAACCTTGAGGTCGTACTTCGCGTGGCTGCCTAGTCGATATCGTCGCATAATGCGACTTCATCTGCCCTTCGCTTCGCCTGAAGGCGAGGGTTTGGAACCCCGAAGGGGACAATCAGGTGCCTATGGATCGATGCTGATCGCGGCCGCGTCCCGCCGGCCGGGCGTTCCGCCGGTTATTCCTGAAGCTCGCGCTTGATCATCTCGATCTCTTCGGCGAGCGCCCCGTCATTGCCGACCAGACCTTCGATCTTGCGGACGGCGTGCAGGACGGTGGTGTGGTCGCGCCCGCCGAAGCGCCGCCCGATCTCCGGCAGCGAGCGCAAGGTCAGGGTCTTGGCAAGATACATCGCGATCTGGCGCGGGCGCACCACATTGGCGGTGCGCCGCGAGGAAAGGAGATCGCCGCGGCTGACATTGTAGCGGCGCGCGACGATCCGCTGGATTTCGTCGATCTTGACCTTGCGCGGCTCCTGCGGACGGATCAGGTCGCGTATCTCCCGCTCGGCGAGCTCGAGCGTGATCGGCTGGCCGGTGAGCTTGCTGACTGCGAGCAGCCGGTTCAGCGCGCCTTCGAGGTCGCGCCCATTGTTGCCGACGGATTTGGCGATATGAGCCAACACGGCAGCCGGCACGTCGAACTCGGGATGATGGACCCGGGCGGCGGCGACGCGCCCCACCAGGATTTCCAGCCGCAACTCCTCGCCGATCGCGCCCATCTCGACCACGAGGCCGGAGGCAAGCCGCGAGCGCACCCGGTCGTCGAGGTTTTCCAGATCGAGCGGCGGGCGGTCGGCGGCGACGACCACCTGCCGCCCGGCGTCGATCATCGCGTTCAGCGTGTGCGAGAACTCGGCGTGGGTCGACTTGCCCTGCAGGAACTGCAGATCATCGATCAAGAGCACGTCGGTCCCGCGCAGCAATTCCTTGAAGGCGAGCGTGGTCTGGGTGCGCAGCGACGATACGAAGCCGAACACGAATTTCTCGGCGGTGAGATAGAGCAGCCGACGCTCGGCCGCATTGCCTACCCAGGTGATCGCCTGCAAGAGGTGCGTCTTGCCTAAGCCGACCTGCGCGTGAACGTAGAGCGGATTGAACATGACCGGATTGTCGCGGGCCGCCATCGCAACCTGCTTCGCCGCCGCATGGGCGAGCGAGTTGGAACGCCCGACGACGAACGTGTCGAAGGAGAGGCGCGGATCGAGCGGCGACCCGCCGAAGGAGCCATGGCCTGACGAAATGCGCGGTGCGGAGGCGTGCCCGTTGAGCTCGCCCGCCGTCATCGGGCCTGCTTCGCCATTGAGGCGCAGTGGCAGCGCCTTGCTCGCGGGCGCGGACACCCACAGCATGCCGGTCCGGACGATCAGATCGAGGCGGCGCACGCACGGCTCTTCGTCCTTCCAGCAGGCAAGCACGCGATCGGTATAGTGCGATTGAATCCAGCTCTTCAGAAAGCGGGTCGGAACCGAGAGTCGCACGGTCTCGCTGTCGACGCCTTCGAATTGCATCCGAACAAACCAGCTTGAGAAAATGTCCTCGCCGACCTCGGCGCGCAGACGTCCTTTGACCCGCGACCATCGGTCCTGATCGGTGTTCGTCATGGCTTCGCCCTCTCGCGCTCCACTCAGGGCGCGCAAATAGATGTCTGCATAAGCAGAAAACGGAACGCCCAAGCGTTCGCGCCGCCGAGGTACTCGAACTCGGGGGGTGATCAGCTAATCCGGCGCGCTCGCGTCCTCAGGCGAGCGCGCCTGCAGCGCTTAGCTTCCGAGCGGACACATCATCGTCATTCTCGATCGACGGAAGGCCTTCGTGAGCCAAGCGGCAGTGTCCTTGCGGCGCACGAAGACGGCCCGGCAAGTGCAAGCGATGGCATCGGTCTCAAGATTCTTGTATTCCGGAGCTTTCACCGGATTTTCCTCCCCAGCTGACGTGGCTAAACTTCAATACACAAATTACTCGAAGAACGGATGATGCGCCCACAGGCGTGTTAAGCCGACATGGTCCAATTTTTTACTCGCAAAGACACGCATGCCGCCTTTCTTAACACATGTGAATTCAGCTTTAGCCTTCAGCACTCCAACACTCGCGGATGACAGCCTTAACGATACATAGGCCCTATAGGCCTGCAATGGCCTTGGAAGCGCCATGATCGACCCCTGTGCATAAGGCCTCCCGTTCTGCTTGAGGAGTCAGCACCAACTAATAACGGAAAGTAGCTTTATCGGAATCTGCGGAGTGACGTTGATTTGTTCGCATAATGGTTACATCCGTGACGTACTTCCGTCATAATACCAAATGCGATGGCCAGCTTTCTCGTTAAGGCGTTGCGCGAGCTTCTATTTTCTTGCGCGAAAATGTAAGGTAACACCGAAATAATTTCAGCGCGCGGCGCAAAGACCCGACAATGCGGAAAAACGCATAGGCCGCCTAAAGATAGGCACATTGGCCCCCAACCAAGCCTATCGGAGGATTCTTCACGGGGCTGCGTTTCTCGCATTGGCGAAGAGTCGCAGCTTTCTCGATCGCGACTGCGAAATGAGCCTCGACGCGGGCCCGTTTGTTGCGGCCCTGGAGTACGCTTCCGGCCGAGAGGCAAGCAGACATTCTTCACACTTGCCGTCGAAGGTCTCCACTGCGCCGCCGAGGATGCGGCGATGATTGGCCATGATGCGGAAGCCGACGTTGGCGGAGCAATGGCCGCTGGCCTCATGGGCGCTCTCGCCCAAACTGGGAAATACCGGCCCGGGCAAGAGGCGCATCTTCCCGAGCGGCCAACTTTAGTGGCGGAGAACCTGAAAGCTGTCGTCGATCTCCTTCTGAACTGAGTGGTTCGCGCCATGGCACGCCACGATCCAGATCGGCATTCGTGGCAGCCTGAACGAAGCTGATATGTGGCAGTTCAGCCATGACCAGGGTATGCGCGTGGTTTCTATCGAGGAGTTTCACGACAAGGGATGGCGATGGGCGGCCGAGGAGGCGCGCGTGATTGTAGGCGAGGGCCCCGCGTACTTCTCGTTCGATATCGACTCACTCGACCCGGCCTATGCGCTGGGAACTGGGACACCGGAGCCTGTATAGTGGCAAAACATCCGTGATCAGGTGTCGATCTTTCTCTGATTTTCGATGGCAAGGACGAATCGCGCGTATCGGGGATTGCCCATCCGGT
>DASPOR010000217.1 GCA_035625915.1 Alphaproteobacteria bacterium
CGGCGGTCCAAGCCGATCCGGCCGTTCGCGCCGTCTACGTCGGGGGCGAAAAATGAGCGCGTGCCTTGCCTTTGAGAATTTAACAGGCGGCTACGGCAGCACCACGATCGTGCGCGATCTCAGCGGCGCGGCCGCAGCCGGCGAGGTGCTATGCGTGCTCGGGCGAAATGGCGTCGGCAAGAGCACGTTGATGAAGCTCCTTTTCGGCTATCTGCCGCGCCGGGCCGGCCGCGTTTTGTTGCACGGCAAGTCGGTTGACGGGCTTGATCCCGCCGCGCGACGCCGTTCGGGCATCACCTTTTGTCCGCAAGAACGACCGGTATTCGATGACCTATCGGTTCGCGATAACCTGACGTTGATGCGCACCAACCGTCACCTGTCGCCGTTCCGTTCCTATTTTGCACGATTCCCGATCCTCGAGCGCCGCCTCAGCCAACACGCCGGTACGCTATCGGGAGGCGAGAAAAAGATTCTCTCGTTTGTCCGCGGTCTTGCCGAGGACCAGCCGGTGGTGCTGCTTGATGAGCCGAGCGAAGGCGTGCAGTGGGAGAACATCCTCCATATGGACGCGTGCATCGCCGAGAAGAAAGACGCTGGTACGGCATTTATCGTCGTCGAACAAAATCTGGCCTTCGCCGAGCGTATCGCCGACCGCTATCTGGTCATGGACCAGGGTCGGGCCATCCTCGAAGGAACGCGCTCGACAGTTGACCGCGAGCGCGTCCTCGCCCACATGCACGTGTGAGTTTGCGGCTGTGCCAAAGTTGCAAATGAACCGTGGAAGGGCGTGGCACGGGAGCGCTGATAAGAACTCGGCGAGCTGGACGACATTACTCGTAGAAGCCTTGTGCTCCTTGGGGCCGGTTCCCCTTCGATGCCGAGGCGTAGAGAAAGGCAATTTGATGATTCGAGCACACGTTGGAGGGCAAAAAAAACGCTCCTGAGGATTTGGCTGACTCCTGTGGATTCTGCCAAGTCGATTGTTTGATGGTTGGCGTAACCATCTGCGGAGCTCGCACAAACGACATTACAACCAAGTTCGTGCGCACCTGTCGCGAGAAGAACGCAGCGTTTCCATGCGACATCGAGAGGATCGGTCACGTCCTGCCCTTGCCAATCCTGGGCGGACTGCATCATCAATCTGTCCGAGTTTGACCGTTCGACAGGGATACGGTCATTCTGCACCCCACTGGTAATCATGACCATCTCGGACGATGTCCGCGCTTTTTGCTGAAGAACCTGTTTCGCTACCGTTGCTGGGGGCGAGGTCGACTAAACGACTCAACTGAGTAGCTATAGCACGGCGATCTGCTTGCGGTGAATCAGATCGAAGTCGATCTTAGCGCCGATTCCCGGGCCTTGCGGCGCGTGAACGAGGCCGTGACGATCGACCTCGATGTCCTCGGCAAGGCCGTATTTCTGGGCGCGGTCGGGCAGCAGGACCTCGAAATATTCGCAGTTCTTGATCGCCATGATGAGGTGCAAGTTGGCCAAGTTGTTGAGCGAATTGCCGCCATGATGCACCTCGTAGTTCATGTGAAAGCATTCGGCGAGGTGGGCGGTCTTCAGGCACGGGGTCAAGCCGCCTTTCACGGCGACGTCACCGCGCAGAAAGTCGGTCGCTTGCATGATCAGCCACGGTGCGTACGCGGTATGTCCTCCCGGCGCATACTCGGTTGCTAGGATGGGCACGGAGAGCTTCTGCTTGAGCTTGACATAGTTCGCGACGTCGTCCTCGACGAGCGGGTCTTCGTACCAGTAGAACCCGAGCCGCTCGATCACCTGGCCGACGCGTAGCGCCTCGGGATATTTGTAGCTCCAGGTGGAGTCGAGCATCAGTCGGTAGTCGTCATCGACCGCGCGGCGCACCTGCTCGCAGATCGCGATGTCCTCCCGCCAGCGCGTGGGCGGATGGATCTTGTAAGCGGTCCATCCGCGCTCGCGAAAGGCGGCGGCTTCGTCCGCATAGGCCTGTGCCGATGGCAGCACTGCCGAGCTCGCATAGGCGGGTACCGAGGAACGGAACCCGCCCATGAGCTTGTGGATCGGGATATTCGCCGCCTTGCCGGCCAGATCCCATAACGCCACGTCGAGTGCGCCGATCGCGCGAAGGGCGAATAGGCGGGCGCGCTGCCACATATGTTCGAATAGGAGCTCGCGATCGAACGGGTCTTTGCCGATGAGCATCGGTTTGAGCACGCCGGTCACGATCTTGGCGTCGACGCTTCCCGCGCGGCTCGCGGAACCGAGGAAGTCGTGACCCTCAAGGCCCTGATCGGTGCGGATCGTCACGAGGCCGAGATCGCTCGATCCGGAGAAACGGCCGGTAATACTCGCATACTGGGTCTCCGGAATATCGTCCCAGGCGAACAGCGTAACGGTGATGTCGGTGATTTTCATTGTGCGTTCCCTTCTTCCCTAGGCAGCGGACGGGCCCGTTAGGTATCGCGGGTAAAATTCAGTCGACATGTCGCGCGGCTAGATTATCTTGCTTTTTAAAATTTGGTGTAGAGGAGTCAAGTTTTCAGGCAGCAAGGTTGAGTTCGAAACAGCATCGTTTGATCTCCTGATCGAGGCGGTCGAAAGCCTTACGGAGCGGGGTGGGGGCTCGAGGGGCGGGGTCGAAAATATCGGCAAGCTTGGGGCGCAGTAGTCGTGCATGGGTGCGGGTGAAGAACAGGGCGACGCGTAACCCCTGGGCAGTGACGTGATAGCGATGGGTTCCGGGGACGCGGCGGATGAGAGCGTGCAGGCGCAGGCGGCGAAGGTCGTAGGTCATTCGGCCCGGGGAATCCTGTCCCGGCAGCCCCTATACATCTCGTCGGTCTGAGGCGTAGCCTCGCTAGCTATCGCGCTGGGAAAAGCGCGGGAAGGGGGGATCTGAGATGAGTTGGTGAAGTCGCCAAAATCACTGTTGGCGCAGGGCATCGTCCGATTCCTCAATGATCGTGTTGTAATTCCGGCGCCGATTTGATCTTTCGCAAAGCGGGTAGCTGGCTCAGCAGTATATTGTTATCTTAAATTTTCGTCTAATTTTGCGCCGAAGAACGGGAAGGGTGCGCTTCGCAAAAGCGCTCCTTTTTGGCGAAAACTTGCTCGATTGAATTGGGATCGGTGGAGAAATGTCATACGCGTCGCGTTCCATAAGTTCACCGAACTGGAGACCAGCTAGCCGGTCGTTCTTAACCTTCGCTGATCCGCCGCATCGGACAGGCCGATGCCGAGGATCATGCATTGATCGGATTCGGCGATGATCACGTCGTCGCGGTGACCGCCAATGTCGACAGAGCAGTCTCGATGCTCATAAGCACGCGCGGGATCGAAACGAAGACGGAAGGCGCCTGTAATGGCATGATGCCAACTC
>DASPOR010000218.1 GCA_035625915.1 Alphaproteobacteria bacterium
TCTGACACTGACGTTCACGGGCTGCAGCAATACCCCGCCTCCGCCCGAGAAATTTCCGGAGCTGAGCTGGGGCAATTACGCGCCGATCAAGCTCAACGTGGCACGAATCGACGTGGTGAAGGAGTACGTGCCGAGCGACCAGGCGCCCCATGTCGAAACGCTTCCACCGCGCACTCTTATCGATTCGACGGATCGTTGGGCGCGCGATAGATTGCAGGCCGTCGGCGCGTCGGGCTTTGCGCGATTCATTATAACGGATGCGAGCATTGTGGAGGTGCCGCTCGAGGTGCATTCGGGCTTGGCATACCTTTTCTCGAATCAGCAATCGAAGCGCTACGACGCGCACGTCTCGGTTCGACTCGAGATTCACAATGATCGCGGCTACATCGACGGTCAGGTCGTTGCTGAGGCGTCGGCGACGCGGACGGCTTCGCAAAAGGCCGGTGAGCGCGAGTTGAACGAGACGTGGTACCTCCTCGTGCAAGCGGCCATGCTCGATCTCAATGCTGAGCTCGACCGCAATATCCACCAGAGCCTGGCGCGGTTCCTGCAGCTTTAGATCGCGATTCGCTATTTGCAGCCATCGACGCCGTTCGCAACTGCCGCTCGTTTACGCCGCGCAATGCCGAATGAGACGCCGCAGGAACCTTTCGCAGGCAGTGATTTGTTCGATTGCGATGAATTCGTCTGCCTGATGGGCTTGAGTGATGTTACCCGGTCCGCACAAAACCGCCGGGATGCCGGCCTCCTGGAAAAGGCCGGCCTCAGAGCCGAAGGCGACGACGCGCGTTGCGTTCTCGCCGGAAAGCGCCAGCGCGAGCGCTTCGGCTGGGGAGTGTCGGTCGGGCGTCAAGGGCGGGCAGGAGACGCCGATTTCAGTGAACACGCCACCATCGGCAGCCTTGTCGCGGAGTGCGGGGGCCACGTGCCTGGCGGCATGTTCCTCGAAGCGACGCAGGATCTCGCGCCCATCGTCTGTACCGGGAAGAGGGCGGCATTCCCATAGCAGCGCGCATTCCTTTGGAATGATGTTGAAAGCCGTACCACCTTCAATCCTGCCGATGCTGATCGTTGTGTGGGGTGGGTCGAAATCACCGTCCGGTGTTCCCGGACGCGGTGCGCGCAAGGCTAGCTCGTCCGAAAGTGCTGCCAGGAATCGCACCATTTCGGCGGCCGCGAGGACCGCCGATGCGCCACGATGAGGGGCGCTTGAATGGCCCTCACGCCCGACGATTCGCGTGTGGAAAACATAGGCTCCCTTGTGCGCATTCGCGACCTTCATTCCGGTCGGTTCCCCCACAATGACCAGCCGCGGCAGCAGCCCGGATTTGCGGATGTGGTCGATCATGCGGCCTACGCCGAAGCAACCCACTTCCTCGTCGTAGGAGAGGGCGAAATGAATCGGGGTCTCGAGTTGCACCCCGATCATCTCCGGCACCAGCGCCAAAGCCACAGCAATGAAACTCTTCATGTCGGCAGTGCCCCTGCCGAAGAGCTTTCCGTCTCGCTCGACCATGGCGAAGGGATCGCTCGACCAATTCTGGCCGAGAACCGGAACCACATCCGTGTGGCCGGAAAGCACGACACCACCGGCGTTATCCGGGCCGATCGTCGCATAGAGATTGGCTTTGGTGCCGTCTTCGTTGTGAGTGAGATGTGCCGTAACGCCATAGCCGGCCAAGTAATCGGCAACATGGGCGATGAGAGATAGATTCGACTTGGCGGACGTCGTGTCGAACGCGACAAGGCGCTCGATCATGTCACGGGAGGATAATGCCCGCACCGTCATCGGGGAGCGAGTGTTACGAACGCCAGGGATACGCCGGTGCCGCCGCGCAGGAAAAGGACACGCTCGTCGTCCGTGCCTCCCGACTCGTAACGCATTTGCCCCGGCCTTCGTCAGCTGTCAGGCTGCGCTGTCGTGCGAGGGTTGCCGATCATGGCAAGGAATTCCCGCCGTGTGCTCGGATCGGTGCGGAATTGGCCGAGCATCCGGCTCGTCACCATGGTCACACCCGGCTTGTGGATGCCGCGCGTCGTCATGCATTGATGGGACGCTTCGACCGCGACCGCAACCCCCTGAGGCTCGAGCACTTCGTTGATCGTGTTGGCGATCTGTGCGGTGAGCTTTTCCTGGATTTGCAGGCGTCGCGCATAGACTTCGACAATGCGCGCAAGCTTGCTGATGCCGACGACCCGGCGGTTCGGCAAATAGGCGACATGCACTTTGCCGATGATGGGCGCCAAATGGTGCTCGCAATGGGATTCGAAACGAATGTCCCGAAGAACCACCATCTCATCGTAGCCGTCGGTCTCTTCGAAGGTGGATTTGAGGTACACGTAGGGATCTTCGCCGTAGCCCGAGAACCACTCCTTGTATGCCCGCGCCACGCGCGCCGGCGTCTCACTGAGGCCCTCCCGCTCGGGATCGTCGCCGGCCCAGCGCAACAGCGTGCGCACGGCGCGCTCGGCCTCCTCCTGCGTGACCGCGGCGGCACCGGACACTGCCGCGGAAAAAGTAACCGATTTCATGGCCACAACCGGCCTCCTTCTCGGGAATTGGTTCGTCCGACGTCTCGCATTCTGGATGACATACTTGTGTGCGGCGCCCAAAGCCACCTGGAAACTGGTTCGCCCGCCGTTCAAGTCAAGTAATCTCTCCACGCCGTGTGCGCCGCGCAGTACAAGTTTTCTTTACCGTCAATTCGCAAGTACATAGCCTGAGTTCGGCTGCAGGGAAAGGCTCCTTCAGTTCACGCGGGCATTCTCGTAAGGGCTATCGAGGGAGAAAGGCGGGATTACAATATCGAAGCGTTCGCCCCCGCGGTTCTCCATCTCGTAAGAGCCGCGCATGATCCCAGAGGGAGTCGTCAGGGGCGTGCCGCTCGTGTATTCGAAATGCTCACCCGGCTCTAGGACGGGTTGTTCGCCCACCACGCCCGCGCCACGGACTTCCTGGATGCGCCCATTGGCGTCAGTGATGTGCCAATAGCGATTGCGCAGCTGCACGGTCTCGCGGCCCAAATTCTCGATCCGCACGTGATACGCCCATACGTATTGGCGATCGCGTGGATTCGACTGGTTCTCGAGAAAGGTGGGCTCGACCGACACCTTGATCGAGCGCGTCGTTTCTTGGTACATGGCGCCTCTCTTCCAATACTTTCGTGCGGCTCATTCTCGCGGACGATGACCGTTCGCGGCCGGCCGGGCATGCGCACGCAATCTCTCGCCCAATTTTAGGACGCCTTGCGACTTTGTCCAGGCCGGCGGTCGTCGACGCGGTGCCGCCAAAAGGCACTTGTCGACGCGATCGGTCGGCCGCGGCATGCGCGTTCGACTGGCGGTAGGATCTCGCAACTCGGCCAGAGGCCCGAGGCGAGGCAGTCGATATATCCCTCGGGCAAGCGAAATTCGCGCATGCGCCGCGCCGCACGCTCGTGATCGTAGTGAATCGCTTCTATGGTCGCGCGTATGCCATCGGACTCGACCGTAAGGATCGAGAACCAAACGCGCGGGGTGCCGTCATTTGCGGGCATTCCGATGGCGCCTGCATTGTGCCATAGGCGAATGTCGATCTCCGACTCGATCAAGGATGAGAACGGCAGGCCGCAATGGCCGCCGATAACGCCGTCGCTTGCGGCGAGATCGAGTTCCCCCGCCTTCTCGACGTCCGGCGTCGAGTTGAAGATTAATCGGTTGATGCGCGAAACGCTACCATGAACGACGGCAAGTCGGCGCCGTCCGAGCGTGAAATCGATCCGGCGGGGAAGGCTTCCCATCCACCGCTTCGCCTTATGATCGAGCGCCCTGCGGCAGTAATCGTACCAAGCGACCGAGAGGGTCTCACAGGCACTGCCCTCGCCGAATCCGCAGCCGCAATCGGCTGCGTCGATCGCAAGCTGTTCCTCGCAGTTGCCCATCACCGTCGCGATGTTCCGTGCGCGTAAAAGGTCGACGCAATCCTGGGGATCGGCGCAGTAGGCCGCGACATCGCCGGTGCAGATCACACGATGCCAGGGAATGGCGCGGCGCTCCGCCTCGGCCAGGAGCGCTTCGGTTGCCTCACGGTTACCGTAGGGTCCGCCAAAGAGGAGAACCGAAGCTTCGAGCGTCCCGAGATCGAGTTTGCCGTTATCGGGCGTCGTCATGCGCCGCGGCTGCACGATCCACCGCCGAGCACGCAGAAACGCGCGCAATGCGGATGATTGAGCATCACATCCTCGGCCGCTGCTGCGAGGCTTTCCCCCATGACGAAGCGATCGTCATAGGGGATGAGCGTGCATGGCATCACCACTGCATTCGCCTCGCCCTTGCGCTTCACGACCATGCGCGAGCTTGCACACATGAGAGAAGCGGGATCGACATGCAGGATGCCCCAACACGCGGTCGTGATCTCAGGAACGTCGAGTGTTGCGTCCATCTCGGGGAAGAGGACAAGTTGTTCTCGATCGTTGGCGTCGAGCGCAATGCCATGTTCGGCGAAGAAGCGCGCGTATCCCCGGCGCAGAGCCGCTTCGGGCTCGCCCCAAAACGTGCGGCCGGCGACGCGAGGGGCGAAGCCGTTCCGGCCGAGCCATTCGAGCCCGGCGACGGCCGGCCTCCAACTATTCTTGCCGCGCTCGATTTCGTGGAGTGCTTGCGTGTAGTGATCGATCGAGACGCGGACAACCAACATCTCACCGAAACGCTCTCTCAGCGCTTTAAGGGCGTTCGCGACTTTCATCATCGGCCGCATTGCATTCGTGAGCACGAGCGCGTGAAAGCCGCGTTCGAGCGTCGTCTCGAGCATCGCGATGAAGTCCGGGTTCATGAACGGCTCCCCGCCCGTGAAGCCGATCTCCCGTGTTGGCAGGCCGTCGCGCGCAATCTCATCGAGATACGGCACAACGTCCGACGTCGTGATATAGGCGAGGCGGTCGTTCGTCGGACTCGATTCGATATAGCAGTGGCCGCAAGTCAGATTGCAAAGGGTACCGGTATTGAACCAGAGCGTTGTCAATCCTCGCAACGCAACCGATGCCCGCCGCTCGCCCTTCGCCGTCCATGTCGGATCCTGGAACTTCGTGGGATCGAGCGTCTTGACGCCAGCACTCGCAGGTTCGCTCATAGGCGTCCGCCTCGCCTGATCCGGTGCTCAGTTGCCAGAGCCATCGCCGCACACCCTCGCCGCCATTCTCTCTGCGGAGATGTTTTACTGGCCCCCTTGGGGATACGGCAATCACAATCCCGGGAAGCGGACGAAGACGCGAGTGCTTCGGACAGACTTGCACGCTTAGTGGGGAGCCCGATGCGGCTGGCGGCGCAATATTTGCCCATTGCAGCCTCGGCGGGAGTGACCAAGCAGCCTTGGCGCCCCGATTAGGCCGCCCCTTGCCCGCGGACCCTCGATCCCTATAATGGGCGGCCGCAGCGCATGCGGGTGTAGCTCAATGGTAGAGCAGAAGCTTCCCAAGCTTACGACGAGGGTTCGATTCCCTTCACCCGCTCCAAGCCCACGGCGCCCGGCCCCGGCAAGCGTTCTGAACTAGCCTGCGACGGCAAGGTGACGCCTTCGCGGATGACGCCACA